>JBEAQW010000274.1:0-7834 GCA_041163725.1 Planctomycetota bacterium | reverse complement strand
TCGAGCTCGTCGAGCGCGAGCGGATCGACCGCAAGAGCTTCGTCATCGCGATCGGTGGCGGCGCGGTGCTCGACGCCGTCGGATTCGGCGCGTCGATCGCGCATCGCGGCGTGCGGCTCGTCCGCATCCCGACGACGGTGCTCGCGCAGGACGACGCTGCGATGGGCGTCAAGAACGGCGTCAACCGCTTCGGTAAGAAGAACTTCGTGGGCGCCTTCAGCGTGCCTCATGCGGTGCTCTGCGACGAGCTCCTGCTCGAGTCGCTGCCGGTCGCCGTGTTCCGCGCGGGTTTCAGCGAGGCCGTGAAGATCGCGCTCCTCAAGGACCCTGCCCTCTTCGCGTCGATCGAGGCCGACGCGGAGCGCATCGCGGCACGCGATCTCACCGCGGCGAGCCCGGTGATCCGCCGCAGCGCCGAACTGCACCTGCGCCACATCGTCGAGGGCGGCGATCCGTTCGAGACGAACGAGGCGCGGCCGCTCGACTTCGGCCACTGGGCCGCGCACCGGCTCGAGTCGATGAGCGGATACGCGCTGTCCCACGGCGACGCGGTGGCGATCGGCCTCCTGCTCGACTGCCGCTACTCGAACCTCATGGGATGGCTCGACGATGCGTCGTACGCCCGGATCCGTCGCGCGCTCGGGGCGCTCGGACTGCCGATGAGGCACGCGCTCTTCGCGAGGTCGTCGGAACTTCTCGATGGACTCGAGGAGTTCCGCGAGCACCTCGGTGGACGCCTGACCCTGACGATGCTCGACGGCATCGGCAGGGGACGCGAGATCCACGAGGTCGATCACGCGCGCATGGGCGCGGCGATGGCGGAACTCGCCTAGCGGCGCGCGCGGCCTTCGCAGGCCCCGCCTCCCCTACACTGGCCGCATGTCCAGCATGCCCCCGCCGCTTCCGAAGCGCGCCGTCGTCGACCGCTACTTCCTCGAGCACCGCGCGAAGGTGATCGATGTCGCGGCGTTCCTCGACCGGATCGACCGTGCGGCCGGCGACGGCGGCGACGACTTCAGGCGCACGGCGCTCGAGGCGTGCTGCAGGATCCTCGTCGATGGTCAGCCCGAGCGCGCACGCCGCATCCTCGAGCTTCTCAGCGATCACTCGATGGAACCGATCGCGCAGGCGCCGATGAAGGGCGCGACCGGCGCGGTGGCGACGGATGCGAAGGGTGGCCGCTGATGTACATCGACCCGCATGTCCACATGGTGAGCCGCACGACCGACGACTACCAGCGCATGGCGCTGGCCGGATGCGTCGCGATCACCGAGCCCGCGTTCTGGGCCGGGTACGACCGCAGTTCGCCGCAGGGCTTCTACGACTACTTCCGCCAGCTCACCGACTTCGAGCCCAAGCGCGCCGCGCAGTTCGGCATCCGCCACCACACCTGGCTCTGCATCAATCCGAAGGAGGCCGAGGACCCGGTGTTCGCGCGCGAGGTCATCAAGCTGATCCCGCAGTTCCTCGCCTGCGAGACCGTCCTCGGCATCGGCGAGATCGGCCTCAACAAGAACTCGCGCAACGAACTCGAGATCCTGGACGCGCACCTCGCGCTCGCAGCCGAGCACGATCTGCTCGTCCTCGTGCACACGCCGCACCTCGAGGACAAGTTGAAGGGCACGAAGCTCATCATGGACGCGATCCGGAACCACGCGCGGCTCGACCCCGGACGCGTGCTGATCGACCATGTCGAGGAGCACACGGTCCGCCATGTGCTCGACCGTGGTTTCTGGGCGGGCATGACGCTCTACCCCGACACGAAGTGCACGCCGCAGCGGGCGGTGGACATCTTCGAGATGCACGGCACCGAACGCCTCTGGATCAACTCCGCGGGCGACTGGGGCAACAGCGATCCGCTCGCGGTGCCGAAGGCGCAGGTCGAGATGAAGCAGCGGGGTCATACGCTCGAGAGCGTGCGGAAGGTCAGCTTCGACAACCCGCTCCGGTTCCTGTCGCAGTCGGGCCGGTTCCGCATCGACTGACGGCCCGCACCCTGTCGCGCGGCGACCAAGTCTGACACAATGCCGCCATGCCCCGCCCGCTCATCGGCCTCTCCGCGGACTTCGTGAACGAATACGCCCGACTGCGTCGGACCTACCTCGACATGGTGGTCGAGGCGGGCGGCACGCCGGTGATCCTGCCGCCCATCGCGGCGCGGCGCGCGGAGATGATCGATCGCCTCGATGGCGTCATCATCACCGGCGGCGACGACATCGATGTCTCGAAGTTCGGCATCGCGCTCCATGCGAAGGCGCAGTGCATGGCACCCGACCGCCAGGACGCCGAGTTCGCGCTGCTCCGCGCGCTCGACGAGCGGCGCGACATGCCGGTGCTCGGCATCTGCCTCGGCATGCAGCTGATGGGCTTCCACGGCGGATGCACGCTCATCCAGCATCTCGGCGATGCGATTCCCGAGGGAGACCGTCACCGCGACGATGCGCGCCATCATGTCGACGCGGTCGGCGGCTCGATCCTCCGCTCCGGAACGGTGTGCTCCGCGCATCACCAGGCGCTCGCCGACGGCGCGGGCTTCGAGGTGATCGCGCACTCGGACGACGGCGTCATCGAGGGAATCATCGACCCCGCGCGCCGCTTCTACCTCGGCGTGCAATGGCATCCCGAGCGCACGGAGGCGACCGAGACGGGCCTCGATGTCGTGAGGGCGCTGGTGCGCGCCGCGGATTGATGCGACGAGGGCTGAAGCATGGGCGCGAATCCCGACATCACGCATCCGTCGACGGAGGGCCGCATGCTCGAGTGCCCGCGATGCGGCTACGGGCTGGACGCCGGCCCATCGCTGCGCGGCGATGCCGAGGGCATCTGCACCGAATGCGGACTCGCGATCCGCTGGGAGGAACTCGTCTCGACCTACACCGACCCGACCTGGTTCGTCGAGTCGCGCCGTCGCCGGCCACGCATCGCGCTGCGGGGCCTCTGGACACTCGCGCGCTGCGCGTTCCCCCGTGCGTTCTGGACGCGCATTCCGCTCTCGCTGCCGATCTCGGCGCGCGGCATCCTGGCGTTCCTCGTCGCCGTCGCGGTGGTCGCGCACATCATCGCGGCGATCGGGCGTCTCGAGGTCGAACGGCGCAGCTGGCGCGGTCGGTGGATCACGAACGCAGACCGCATCGTCGGCATCCTGACGCCGCTCAACTCCTACGCGGGCAGGGCGATTGTCGCGAACGCCGACCGCCTGGGACCGCAGGCCACCGGCATCGAGCGCGCCTCGGTGATCCTCTGGACCTACGCGTACACCTGCGATCCCATCGGGCTCCTCGCGCCGCCGATCGATCCACGCAACGGGAACCCGCTGCATCCCTCGATGGGCCCCGTCTCGCGGACCGGACCACTCGTCGACTCGGTCGCGACGGCAAGGCTGCAGACCGCGGTCCTCGTTCCGCTCCTCGCTCCCGCGTGCCTGCTGCTGCTCCCGCTCTCGCTCCGGCGTGCGCGCGTGCGCATGCAGCACATCCTGCGCGCGACGGTCTACTCGATCTCGCTGCTCCTTCCGCTCCTCGCCGCCGCGATCATCACGAGCCACAGCGGCTGGGGCTACTACATCGGCACGCAGGACACGCTCGGCCGCATGGCCCCGCATCTCCTCACGATCATCGCTGCGGCGCTCGCGCTGCCATGGATGCTCGCGGTCGCCTCGCGCTACCTGAAGCTGCCGAACGCGTGGACAGTCGCGCTCGCGTGCACGACGGTCGCGACACTGCTCTCGCTGTTCGCGTCGTCGCTGCAGTTCGACCGCCTGTAGTTCAGCGCGGTGCGGCCGCGGGGTCTCCGCGTACATTCCCGTGCGCGGACTTCAGGTGCGCGCGCAGCGCATCGCCTCCGAAGTTCGTCGCCGGATCGCTCCACACGCAGTGCACATGGGACGCATCGGCGTTCGTCGAGTCGTACTCGATGGTGAAGCATGGACTCGCAAGGCGGTAGTAGTGCGGCTTCGCGAGATCGGTCTCGCCCACGAACGCGAACACGAGTTCCCCCGCATGCTTCGTGCGCCATGCGCGCAACTGCGCATCGGCGACCGACTCCTCGAGCAGTCCGGCGTGCGTCGCGAGCAGCCGGTCGGCGAGCGCCTGCTGCGCGGCCGTCATGTCGGCACGCGCGACGCCGATCGGCTCGGGCGCGCGTGCATCGGCTCCGGTCGCCCAGAGCACATCGGCCGGCGGCCGATCCATGATCCGCGCCTTCGCGCGCTGCGTGCCATCGAACGAACGCGCAAGCTCGAACGCGACCTCGACGGCCGCGCCGAGCGGGCGCGCACCCGCATCGGGTCCGCGCGGAACCGCAACCGGAAATGCGCCCGTGAACATCGGCGTCACGGTCGCCACGCCGTCCACGACCGCAGCGTGCAGCACGAAGTGATGACCCTCGACCTCGAAGGCCCACGCGCCGTCTCCCGGCGTTCCGAACATCCGCGCGATGTAGAGATCGTCGCCGTAGGTCGCCGGCGAGATCCCCGCCGCGCGCTCGTCGACGGCATTCAGGCCTTCGGTCGCGCGGATCAGCCGCCACTGCTCTCGCCCGCGCTCGGAGAGAAAGGCGTCGACGAGGGCGAGCGCGGCCTTGCGCGTCTCCGCGTCCATGTCCCTGAGGAAGAGCCCCTCCCGCCCACCGCGCGCGAAGAACCAGTGCGTGCGTTCGGGGTGGTCGAGCGGAAGCAGCCCCTTCTCCCGCTCGGACTCGGACAGCGATGCGACGAAGGCGCGCGCGGCGTCGAGCCGTGCGGCGTCGGCGAACGACGGCTGCGGTGCATGCGATGCGACGATCACCGAACCCGTGACGAGCGAAAGTCCGATGCTGAAGGCGGTCGCCGTGTTCATGGCGACAATCCTCGCAGGAAGTCTGTCACAATGGAAGCCGTGACGCGTCCGATCGCCCAGCTCGCCTACTGCACCAACGTCCATCCGGGCGAGACGCTCGCTCGCACCATGACGATGCTCGAGCAGCATGCGGTGCGCGTCCGTTCGCTCCATGCGCCGACGGGCGAACTGCCCGTGGGACTCTGGCTGTCCGCGCAGTCGGCGCGCGAACTCCTGTCCGAAGCCGACGGCATCGCGCGATTCCGCGACTGGCTCGCGGCACGCCATCTCCGCGTCGCGACGATCAACGGCTTCCCGTACGGCGACTTCCACGGCGAGACGGTGAAGACCCGCGTCTATCACCCGCACTGGGCCGATCCGAACCGCTCGATGTTCACGCTCGATCTCGCGCGCATCCTCGCGGTGCTCGTGCCCGCGGGCACGCCGACCGCATCGATCTCGACCGTGCCGATCGGCTGGCGGCCCGACTTCTCGAACGAGGGATGCGGCGCGAGCGTCGGCCTCGCTTCGGCGCAGCTCGAGTGGATCGCGGGAAGGCTCGCGGAGCTCGAGGAGGCCACGGGTGTCCGCATCACCATCGACCTCGAGCCGGAGCCGGGCTGCCTGCTCGACCGCGCCGAGCATGTCGTCTCGCTCTTCGATCAGTGCTTCCAGACCGCCGAGACACGCCGACATCTCGGCGTCTGCCACGACATCTGCCATAGCGCCGTGATGTTCGAGGAGCAGGACGACGCGCTCGAGCTCTACGCGCGCAACGAGGTGCGCGTGGGCAAGATCCAGGTGAGCGCCGCGCTCGCATGCTCGGGCGCACCGAAGGAGCTCGCCGAACTCGCCGAGTTCTCCGAGCCGCGGTACATGCACCAGACATGCGTGCTCGCGGGAACCGGCGAAGTGCGCTTCTTCGAGGATCTCGACCTCGCGCTCGACGCGATGCCGGACGGCCCCTACCGCACGCACTTCCATGTGCCCGTGCATCTCGACGAGATCGGCCGACTCTCGACGACCGCGCGTCAGATTCCGCTCGCCCTCGTGGCCGCGTCGAAGGAAGACCCGCCGTGCTTCGAGGTCGAGACCTACGCATGGTCGGTGCTGCCGCCGCATCTGCGCGAGAGCGATCTGGCAGCCGGAATCGCGAAGGAACTCGCATGGACGCGCGTGGCGCTCGAGCGCGCTGGCTTCGAGGTCGCGCGGTGAGCCACACGACGAGCCGTACCCGCGCATGGCTCGAGCTCATGCGCATCTCGAACCTGCCCACCGTCGTGTCGACCGCGCTCGCGGGCGGTGCCATCGGTGCGATCGCGGCTGGTGGTCACGAGACGATGCCATGGGGCATCGCCGCATGGTCGCTCGCGGCGCCGCCGCTGGCCTACATCGGAGGAATGATCCTCAACGACGCGTTCGATGCGGCGATCGACGCCGCGGAGCGCCCCGCGCGTCCGATCCCGAGCGGTCGGATCGCACGCGCGCACGCGTCGATCGCGGGTGGTGCATGCCTTGCGCTCGCCGTCGGCGCCGCGGCAGCGACGGGTTCACGCGATGCACTGCTCCTCGCGGCGATCCTCGCGGCGATCGTGATCCTCTACGACGCGCTGCATGCGCGCAGCGCGTTCACGGTGATCCTCCTCGGCGCAAGCCGCGCGCTCGCCTGCCTCGTGCCCATGGTCGCCTTCGCCGATCATGCCTCCGATGCCGACGGCTCGCATCGCGAGCTCCTGTGGCGGACGGCCGCCATCGCGCTCCCCGCGATGCTCGCGGCCTGGACGGTCGGACTCTCGATCGCCGCCCGCGGCGAGGCGCGCGCCGACCGCACCGCCGGCGTGCCATCCATGCGCGCGCGCATGTGGCAGCTGCGCGCCATCATGGTGACGCCGCTTCTCCTTGCGGTGATGGTCAACCGGGTCGTCCTTCCCGCGTTCGACACGCAGCGCATGTCCGACGGCGACGAGGGCGCATGGATGCGGAGACTCGCGATCCTCGGCATCGGATTCCTGATCGGCGCCACCGCTGCACGGGCGCGTGGCCGGATGGCGGTGGATCCAAGGCTGACTCCGTTCGCGGTCGGCGTCTGGATCGCATGCCTGCCCCTGCTCGACGCGATGGTGCTCGTCGCCTTCGATGCATGGTGGGCGGCGGCTGTCTGCGCGGCGTGCATGCCGCTCACCCTGCTGGCGCAACGACGCATCGCGGGAAGCTGAGCGCCGTCGCGCGGCTTTCTCCTGCTTTTCAATCGGAAATCGCGGCGGCCTCTCAACGCATGGCCATGATGCGGGCCATCGGACGGGCGCACGGCGCGCCCGCGTGGGAACAGGCCCGGCAAGCCGGGAAGGGGATCCCGAGCGCCAGCTCTTGGGGAAAGGACTTCTCATGAAGACGAAGAGTGTTCACGCGTCGTCGCGTCACCGCACCCGCGACGGATGGAAGCGCGGCATCATCAGTCGTGCCGCGCTCGGAGCGACGGTTGTCGCGCTCGGGGTTGCCGCCACGCCGATGATCGTCGGATGCAAGGCCGTGGGGCCGATCATCGCCGATGTCGTCATCAAGGCGTGCCCGCAGATCATCGCGAAGATCTGCGGCCTCGGCGGGCAGGATCTGCCTCCCGGCTACACGCAGTGCGGCGCCGAGAGCTGGAAGATCCGTGGTCACGAGCTGAAGTTCTGCTTCTACTGCCCGGACGACCGGGATCTGCCCATGCTCGTGCAGCTGAACTGCGAGGGCAAGTACCACTGCATCGAGCCGCTTCCGCGGCCGGAACCCACGCGGGCCGATTCGGGCTACGACTCCGAGTCGCCGCAGATCCTGAGCCTCGAGTGTGCGGCGTACCTCGCGACGATGGCACAGGTACGCGTGGATGAATCGCTCCGCCACGCCGACGCCACGATCATCATGCCCAACGACCGCATGCTGCCCGATGCGCGCGGCTTCCTCGACATCACCGTCGAGGTCGACGGTCGGCCGGCCGATCGCAGTGGTTCCGATCCCGTGGACAAGGGGGCCGCGGT
>JBEAQW010000273.1:0-24198 GCA_041163725.1 Planctomycetota bacterium | reverse complement strand
GGGTGCCGAGTCCCGGATCCTTGGCGTCGGACAACCGCTGCGACGCGGTCTTCATTCCATCGAGCGCGCGCTGGACGAGATCCTGGATCGATGCCTCGTCGAGCGATCGCTGCAGGCGCTGTTCCTGCTCACGGCGGGCGGCGTCCTCGGCGCTCCCGCTTTCCTCGGGCACACCGAGCAGATCGTCGAGCGATCGGGGCGCATCCGGTGGAGTGGAGTCGCCGCCGGACTTCGAAGGCGTGGTCGCCGTGGGGGGAAGCGGAGTGCCGCCTGCATCCTGCGCAACGGTCACGCCACAAAGCACCATCGGCGCGCAGAGCACGGCCGATCGCAGGACTCCAACCGGGAATACGAGGCGACCCATGACCTGACAGTATCGGCGGTTCATCGTCGGGTCTCCTCGGATCGCGCGGATTCACCCGATCGGTCGAGTGCATCGGCGCCGCTTGGGGCATCGATACCTGAGTTCTCGGGCGAGGTCTCGGGCGGGTTCTCAGTCGACGATTCCGATGGCGACTCGGGAGGAATCCCAGGCTGCCCATCGCCACCCTGCGGCACCGTGACTGCGGGCGCCTCCTGACCGGGGTTGATCTTGTCGGCGATCTTCTGAGCGAGTTCGAGGATCCGCTCCTGACGGGCTGCGAGTTCCGACAGTCGCGTCGCACGCTCGATGGCGTCGAGCGACGCACCCTCCTCGGCCAGCGCGCGCGTCCGTCGCGCGAGCGACTCCTGCATCGCGCGCAGCAACTTGATCTCGGCAGCAGGTGGAACCGCACCACCTGATTGACCCGATCCCTCGCCACCACCTTCGCCGCCCTGACCCTCGGACTCGCCGAACGGATCCTCGTCCTGCGGTCCAGCCGCATCGTCGAGCGCCGCCACGATCGCACCGAGGTCGATGATCGCCTCGGCCACCTTCGGCCGCGCCACACCGGGCTTGCCTTCACCGAGCGCCGCCTTGGCATCGCGCAGCGCATCGTCGATCGCATCATGCATCTCGACGAGCGCATCCGAAGACCGGATCTCCTCCTCCGCCTCGAGCAAGCCCACGATCGCAAGTCGCAGCTCCTCCTGCACCGTGCCGAGCCGACGGCTCTCGATCAGCTCGCGACGACCAAGCGCCGCATCGCCCTCGGGCACGATCTTCTCGACGGATGCTCGGATGGACGCCTCGCGCTCGAGGAAGTCTCGGTACTTCTCGAGCAGTTCCTCGCGCTTCTCCTGCTCGGCGCGCTGCTCCGCGCGCTCTGCGGCCTCCTCGGCCTGGTCGAGCGCATCGGCGAGCGACTTCAGCGCCGCATCCATCGACTGCATCGTGTCGTCGGAGTCGTAGGGATCCGACCGAAGTCCGCCGGCAACGGCACCAAGGCTGCCCGCCGCCGCATCGAGCGTGCGTGCGACGCGCGCCGCCTCGCGGCCCGTCGCACGAGCGTCGGCGGCAACACCTCGCGTGTTCTGCGAGAGGCGACCAGCGCCGATCGCCGCGCGCTCGCGGTCTTCGTCGTCCGCATCGTCGACCGCACGCACCTCGTCCCGCACGCGCTCCGCCTGCTCGATCAACCGACGGATCGAGTCGACGAGCGACTCGAGTTCACGCGCAAGCTCCTCCGCACGGACCTTGCGATCCTGGTTGAGCGCCTCGGTCGCCTTCTGCAGCGCGTCGGCTGCGCGGTCCTGCGCCTGCTTCGACTGCGAGAGACGGTTCTGCTCGGCATCGCGCGCCGCCTGCTCCATCTCCTCGCGGACCTTGCCATCCTCGATCGCGCGCGCCGCATCCTCGAGCGCCTTCGACTGCTGCGGATCGGCGTCGCGCAGTTCCTCCGCGCGCTCGCGAAGCGCCTGGCTGACCTGCTCCGCCTCCTCCGCCGCCTGCTGCTGCCGATCGGCGAGCGCATCGATCTCGGCGCGTGCATCCGGCGACAGTTCCTGCCGCGACTCGCCGTTGGAGCGTTGCGCCGCCTGATCGGTCTCGCGCGCACCCTGCCGGATGCGGTTCGCAAGCGCCTCGAGACGACGACGCGCGACCCATGCATCCTGATCGCGATCGAGCAGTTCGACGAGATCCTCGAGTTCCGCGCGCACCGCCTCCTGTCGTCCGGCGGCATCCTCGATCTGCTCCGCGCGACGCTCGGCATCGCTCTCCTCGCGTGCGCGCTCGACGGCACCGCTCGCCTCGGCGCTGCGGGCCTCCGCCGTCGCCGCGAGCTCGCGCGCCTGCTCCGCGAGTTCGGCGAGCACACCTTCGTCGCGTCCGTTGCGGCGAAGGCGATCGATCGCGTCGTCGATCGCCTCTCGCATGCGGTTCGCGCCCTCGGTCACCGCGCCCTGCATCTCTGCGACCGCGCGCTCGGTCGGATCGCGCTCGAGGGCATCCCGCGCCTTGCCCTGCCTTTCATCGAGACGCATGGCATCACGACGTACACCCGCGAATGTGCCGCGGATCTGGCGCTCGAACTCGTCCTCGCCGACCACGCGCAGGGTGCGGGGCGCGCTGCGCACGCGCTCATGCGCGTCCAGCGCATCCTCCGCGTATGCGCGAAGAACGACCGAATCACCCGCAGCGAGCCCGAGCGAGGAGAGGTCGAGCATGCGCTCGGTCGTCGCATCGATCATGACTCCGGTGATCGCGTGCGCCTCATCGAACACCATGCCCTCGGAACCATCCTTGCCGATGCGCGTGGCGATCTCGATGCCCGCACGCGTCAACGCGAGGTCGTCGCGGGCATCGGCGCGCATCGCGATGCGCGCATCGGCGACGACCGATTCGTCCTGCAGCGGCTCGGCCATCGTCGCCGTCGGCGGACGATCGGAAACGGTATCGAACGCGATCACGATCTCCTCGTCGGCCTCGATGCCGTCGGCGTCGATCGGAAGGACCGCAATGCGCGCCGGTCCATCCTCGGAAACCATCACCGTCCACTTCGTCGGATCGTCCGCATCGACCGCGACCTCGGCGTCGACTCCCTCGCCGGAGTCCTCCGAAGCCGCACCCGATCGCGACACCGTCACGCGCGAGCGTCCCTCGCCGAGCGGCACCTCGCGCGTGAGCTCGAGCTCGATGCGCAGCGAACTGCCCTCGAGCACCGCATCGCGCAGGATGCCGCGTACCCCGCCTGCATCGCCGAGAAGTTCGCGCCGCTCCGGCACGACCGCCGCGGCGTACGCCGGGGGCGTGACCGTGACCGCCGCCGATGCGACCGCCGGAGGGTCGACGAGTCGCACCGTCACCGGTTCGGTCGCCGCGTCGCTCGTCAGGAAGCGCACCTCGAGCCGCTCGCCGTCGGCATCGACGAAGCGCTCGAACTCGCCCGACGGCTGGCGCGCGAGCGCGACATCCATCCACTCGCCTGCGGCACCATCTCGCCACATGCGGAACTCCGCGCGGACCCGCTCGCGATCCGCCTCGCCTTCGGTCAACCGCGCGCGCAACGCGAACGGCCTCCCGCGCGCAGCGACGGTGCCGTCGGCCACGAGCCCCTCGACCGCCGTGCGCGCGGGCCAGACCGCATCGCTCCACGGCATCAGCACGCGACGCAACGCGATCGATGCATAGTGCGGTTCGACCGCGAAGAACGCGGCGACCGCGAGCACGCAAGCAAGCGCGCCACCGAGCCGCGCAAGCGACGGCCTCAAGCGAAGCACCTGGCGGAACGACATGCCCGACGCACGCTCCTCCGCATCGCGCAACGCGCGTCCGGCGAGCGCACGCGCGCGCGCCTCACCCGAGCGTTCGAACTCCACCGCGGACGCGAGTCGACCGGTGAGCTCCGGACGCATCCGCTCGATACGGAGCGCGATGTCGACCGCCTGCGGCCTGAACCGCAGCGCAGGGATCACGAACCTGCGCAGGTCCACCGCGACGATCGCCACGAGACCGGCGAGAATCGCCCACCGCAGCGGCATCGGGAAGCGCACGAGCGCATCGAGTCCCGCCGCGCATGCGACACCGGATACGCCGAGCATCACCAGCGAGGACGACGCGCCGACCACGCGGATCACGCGCGCCACGCGCGCAAGCCGCTCGACCGAACGCACCATGTCGGAACGCGGATGCGCGGATCGTGAATCGTGGTTCGGGGGACTATCCATGGTTCATCCGGACCTCGAGCGTACGCTCGTCAGACGAGGCGCAGGATCCTCCTTCCCGACCATTCGAGTCCCAGCAGAAGAAGCAGGGCGACGAGCGCGGCGGGAAGATCCCACAGCGCGCGCATGACGCTTTCATCGGTTTCGCGCGCACGCTGCGGCAGAAGTCCCGGCAGTGACCCGGGAGTTGCGCCATCGATCACCGCACCACCCGTGCGACGCGCGAGTTCCGCGAGCAGCGCGTGATCGGCGTCGCCACGGCGCAGTTCGTCATCGCGCCGCACCACCTCGAAGGCCGCCTCCGCACGGCCGAACGAAGGATCGTTCGCGACCGCGCGGAACGAGCCCGTCCGATCGACCGGAACCGTCGCGACCGCCACGCCGCCCTCGCGCACGAGATCGACGCGCGAGACCGCGCGACCATCGTCATCCACGATCTCGACCGGTACGGCCGATCCACCGTTCCCCGCCGACTCCTCGTCGCTGAATCGGAGCGTCACGACCACCGACTCGCCTGGCGCGACGCGCGCGGGCTCGACCGTGAGCGCCGCACGCTCGTCACCCTGCGCGAGGGATTCGCGCGCCAGCAGACGCACCAGCGGAATCCAGAACCGCTCGGGATAACGCTCGCCCTGGCCGTACCGCCAGCGCCAGATCTCGTCGGTCGCGACGAACACGACCTCGCCGGCGCCGAAGCGCATGCGTGTCACGAGCGCACTCGGTTCGCCCGCATTGGCACCGGTTCCCTGCGCCTCGGCGAGCACTTCCGCGGTCGGCTTCAGACGCGCACGCGACACCGACTGCACGAAGCGCAGCCGCGGCCACTGCAGGTCGGGACTGGTGAGCACATCCGGCCAGCCGTCCTCGTCATCGGAGAGCCGCAGCACACCGAGCCGTTCGGCGACCGGCGTCGGCCGCACGATGCTCGTTCCGATGCGGGGTTCGAGCGCGAGCGGCGGCCGGAACGGAAAGAGATCCGCAAGCGGCGTCGCGTCCCATGACGAGGGCGTCGACCGCTCGCCCGCGATCCAGAGAAGTCCCGCGCCGCGGTCCGCCACCTCGCCGCGGATGATCGCGAGCTGGTCCGGCGAGAAGAACCCGCTCGGCACATCGCCGAGGATGAAGAGGTCGTACTGCGCGAACTCCTCCTTCGTCCGCGGAAGGCGCGCGATCGGCATGTTGCCCTCCTGCGCGAAGTCGCGGTCGGCCGAGAGCAGCATGATCGAGCTCTCGATGTCCTTCTCGCGCACGAGCAGGTTCTTGAAGTAGCGGTACTCCCAGCGCGAGGTTCCCTCGACATAGAGCACGCGCAGCGGACGGTCGACGAGTTCGACCGCGAGTTCACGCGCATCGTTTCCGCGCACGAGATCGGGGCGGACTCCCTCGATCTCCGCGCGCCAGCGACGCACGCCGGCGACATCGCCTGCAGCGTCGAGCATGACCACCTGCTCGCCACCCGCGGCATCATCCGCGGCATCCGGCTCGGGCAGCATCTCCTCGGCGAGCGTCTGACCGCTCTCCGTGTCGACGAGGCGGACGATGATCGGCCCGGTCACGCCGCCACGGTCGACCCGCACACCGACGGGAACACGGTCGCGCACGAACGCGCGGGCCGGTGATTCGAGCGCGACGATCGCCGCATCGCCGATGCGCGTGCTTGAACCGAGCGGCACCACGAACACGCGCACCGCATCGCGCTCGAGCATGCGCAGCGTCTCGGGCGAGACCGGCGTCACCGAGCGTCCATCGCTCATCACGACGACTCCGCTGAGCGGCTGTCCCGCGCCGCGGCCGATCGCCTGACGGATCGCCGCGTCGAGATCCGTGCGTTCGCCCTCCGGCGCACCGATCGCCTCGACGATGCGCGACGCATCGGCCGGAATCGTGAAGGTGCCCGAGCTGAAGCCGACGAAGTCGATGTCCTTCCCGGTCGATCGGTCGCGGGCCGGCGCGGAACCATCGTCGCCCTCGCGACCGGCGATGCGCGCGAACACGGGCGTCGCCGCTCGGAGCGCCGACTTCAGCTGCTCCTCGCGCGTCGTGCCTCCGGGCGCATCCGCGATCTCGAGCGAACGGCTGCGATCGACGAGCACCACCAGGCGATCCGGTTCGACGCGCGAGCGCTCGAAGCGCGCGCTCGGTCCGGCGAGCAGCAGCGCGAGCAGCATCAGCGTCGCCGTGCGCAGCACGACGAGGACCGACCGCAGCGGCCGCGACAGCACCTGCGTCGTTCCCTGCAGTCGGCGGTAGCTCCACCAGGCGAGCAGGAACGAACCCACCGCGATCAGCAGCCATCCCCACGCCGGCAGCGGCCGTTCGAACACGATCGACACGGAACCTGCATCCGACGGCACATCGCCATCGAGCAGCCACTCGACGATGCGGCCCGTCATCGCGCACCTCCGGCCGCACCTGCGCGCGATTCCTCGCGCGGCTGCGACGCCGGTCGGACGACGCTTCGCCGGCCGACGAGCGTCACCGCCGCCTCGACAGGCTGCGCACGGCGCACCGACGCATGCGAGAACAGGCGGCTGAGCACTCCCTCGATCAGAAGGAGCGCGAGCGCCGCAACGAACAGGGCGAACGCCCAGCGGTCGGGCCGCGCGACCGCGTCGACATCCGCTTCGCCCACCTGATCCGGCGCGCGCATGCGCACCTCGCCGAGCGGCTCGAGGAATGCACGCACCGCGTCGACCGAGTTGACCGTCAGCGAGAGACTCTCTCCACGGAGATTCGCGGCGACCACGCTTCCGGCGTCCGTCTCCCAGAGTCCGGAGCGGACGACCGGTCCGTCCGAGAGTCCGTCGCTCCCGATCGAGACCGTCGCACCATCGGCATGGCGCATCAGTGCACCCGGCTCACCCGACATCCGCTCGCCGACCACGACCTCGTTGCGCCCGGCGGCGAGTTGCGCCCCCGCGCGCGCGAGCTCCTGGAAGAGCGGCACCATGAGCGGCTTCACGGGCAGGTTGCACCAGAGAAGTTCGGGAGGTGCGCTGAACACGACGACGAGTCCGCGCTCGCCGCGCGCGTCGCGACCTGTCGCCTCGCGGTCATCGCGGGCGCGGTCCTCCGGATCACGCGGCACCTGCGCGATCACGAGCGGCGTGCCGTCGGCGTGCGCGAGGATGATCTCTCCGCGTGCGAATCCACTCATCGCCACCGAACGCAGCGTCTCGACCGGCGACACAAGCGCCGAGATCTCGGGACCGATCGCGGCGAGCAACGCCGTGGCGGGCTGCTCCTCTGCCATGCGCAGTGGCGGATCATGCTCGATCGCCTCGGCCGCGAGCCGAACCTGCACGCCGAGACGCGGCAGCACCGCCGTCGTCCATGACTGCGAGAGCGACTCGCCCGGCGGAAGAACGACCACCACGCCACCGGCGCGTGCGAACGCGCGCATCGCATCGCACGACGACGGCGAGACGAGATCGGGCCTCGCGAGCACGAGCACATCGATGCCGAGAAGCGCACGCGCGTCGCAGGACGAGGGATCGATGTCACGCACACGCATCCCCGAACCCGCGGCGGGTGAGAGCGCGCGGGAGACCCAGAGCGACGAAGCGACGCGCTCGAGGTCCGACGCGTCGAGCGAGGTGCGACGACCGACGATCCCCACCTCGAGCTCGCGTCGGACATCCACCGCCGCGTGCGCCGCGTTTCCGGCGGAAAGCGGGTCCGCATCGTCGATCGACGCGGTGAGCCCGACCCGCCGCGCGGTCGCCGAGAGCGAGGCCGGAAGCAGCTGGAAGTCGACCGTCGCCTCGGACTGCCCCTTCTCCCACGACACCGTGCGTCCGGGCGGCGTCGAGAGACCCTCGCCGCCCACGCGCACGAAGCTCTCCGATGCATCGAGCGAGGGTCCATCCCGCTCGATCACGACGCGAGCAAGCAGCGCGGAGCCGGCGGGCGCGGGCCTCGCCTCGACGCGCGACACACGCACATCGACGGGCATCTCGCGTGCAGGCAGAAGCGGAACGATCTCGACACGCTGCGCACCTTCGCGCGCGGCGGCGAACGCGGCACCGTCCGCGAGACTCGCGCGGCGGAACGCGCTTGCGACCACGATGCGCGCATCGGCCGCACCCGCGCCGCCCGAAGCGCGTTCGCCATCGATCGTCGAGAGTGCGAGCGCGAGTGCATCGGAGAGCTGCGTCGGCGACTCGACCGGTTCGATCCGCGACAGCGCCTGCTCGACCGCGCCGGCATCGGCCGTCGGTGCGAGCACCATGCGCGCGGGCTTCGAGGCGAGCACGACTCCGATGCGGTCGCGTGCATCGCGCGATGCGAGCATGCCGCGAACCTCGTCGACCATGCGCGCGAGTTCGGTCTCCTCGCCCACGCGAAGTCCACCCGTCGGTCCATCGTCCACGACCACCATCACGAGGCGCTGCGCATCACGCGCCGCCGTGGAGCCGTCGAGAAGCGGAACCGCGATCGCAAGCCCGGCGGCGAGCACCGCGAGGCACCGCAGGAGCAGCACGAGCCACTGCTCGAACCGCAGCCGGCGGTTCGTACGCCGGACCGCCTCGCGCAGCAGTTCCATCGCCGCCCATTCGACCTGCCGCCGGCGCCGCCTGAACAGCAGGTGGATGACGATCGGAAGCGCCATCGACGCAAGCGCGGCCCACGCGATGCCGGTGTGCAGGAAGCTCATCCGCCGCGCCTCACTGCAAGGCTCATGCGACGGTCCAGGATCGCGGCGAGCACGGGACCGACCGATTCGTGCGTGTCGCACGCGACCGCGTCGGCGCGGAACGAACGCGCGATGCGGTCGACCGTCGCGACATGCTCGCGCATGAGCTCGAGATACGCCTCACGCACCGCGCGTGGATCGGTCTCGATCGCCGCGCCGCCCTCGAGTCCCTCGAAGAGCGCCGGATCATCGAGATCGAAGCGGAGCTCCTGGCGGTCGAGCGTCTGCACGAGCATCGCGTCGTGTCCGCGGTGCGAGAGCCGCGCGAGCGCCGAGCGGAGTTCGTCGACCGGCATGAGGAAGTCCGAGATCACCACGAACAGCGCGCGGTTCGTGACGCGCGACATCATCTGGTCGATCGACCGCCCGATCTGCGCGCGCCCGTCGACCGTGTCGGCGCTGAGCGCACCGACGATCGCACGCCACTGGTCGCGCTGGCTCGAGCGACGCACCTGCATGCGGATCTCCTCGTCGAAGAGCCCGAGTCCCACGCGGTCGCCCTGATGCAGGCACATGTACGCGAGCGCCGCCGCCATCGCGGTGGCGTGGTCGAACTTGGTCCACCGTCCCCGCACACGGCTTGCATCGGTGCCGCCCCAACCCTGCTTCACCTCGAGCGAGCCGAAGCGCATCGATGCGGAGCGGTCGACCATCAGCACGACATCGAGGTTCGTCTCCTGCACGAAGCGCTTCACATACAGCTTGTCGGTGCGCGCGAACACCTTCCAGTCGATCTGTCGGATGCCCTCGCCCGGCGCGTACTGGCGGTGCTCCGCGAACTCGACGGCGAGTCCCTGGTACGGCGAGCGGTGCATGCCGCTCATCACGCCCTCGACGATCATGCGCGCACGCAGCTCGAACGGCGCGAGCTGCGCGAGCGTCTCGGGCGCGAGGTACTGCTCGGCCCGCATCTTCGATCGTTCGGCTGGCTCGCTCGGATTCGCCAAGCGTGACTCCGTGGAGGGTGGCGCGGAAGGGGACGGAACGCGGCCGGAGGGCGCGGGGACGGTCGGTGCGCTCAGCGCGTGACCGCGTCGAGTGCGCGCGACGAGCCGCCCTCGCGCACCGCGTCGAGGATCAGGCGCACGACATCGTCGCTCTTGATCCCGTCGGCCTCGGCGTTGAAGTTCGTGACGATGCGGTGACGCATCACGGGAAGCGCGATCGCGTGCACATGGTCGACGGTCGCGTGCGTCGCGCCCTCGAGCAGCGCCTGCGCCTTCGCGGCGAGCACCAGGAACTGGCTCGCGCGCGGACCGGCGCCCCACGCGAGGTAGTCGCGGCACACCTTGATCGCCTGTCCGTCCTCGCGCACGCGCGTCGCGCGCACGATCTGGATCGCATGACGCACGACATGCTCGGCGACGGGGATGTCGCGCACGAGCGCCTGCATGCGCACGATGTCCTCGGCGGTCAGCACGGGCTCCGGGTCCGACAGTCCGGTCGAGGTCGTGCGCGAGACGATCTCGATCTCCTCGGCCTCGGTCGGGTAGTTCACATGGATGTTGAGCATGAAGCGGTCGAGCTGCGCCTCGGGAAGCGGATAGGTTCCCTCCTGCTCGATCGGATTCTGCGTCGCGAGCACGAAGAACGGCTTCGGCAGCCGGTACTGCACGCCGTTCGCCGTGACCTGCCGCTCCTGCATCGCCTCGAGCAGCGCCGCCTGCGTCTTGGGCGGCGTGCGGTTGATCTCGTCGGCGAGCACGATGTTCGCGAAGATCGGTCCCTTCACGAACCGGAGCTCGCGCGAACCGGACACCTTGTCCTCCTGGATCACCTCGGTGCCCGTCATGTCGCTCGGCATCAGGTCGGGCGTGAACTGGATGCGCGAGAAGTGCAGGCTCATCGCGCGCGACAGGCTCGACACCAGCAGCGTCTTGGCGAGGCCGGGCACGCCCTCGACGACGGCATGTCCCCCGCACAGGATCGCGAGCATCGCCTGGTTCACCACCTCGTCCTGGCCGACGATCGTCCGGTGCACCTCCTGGCGCACGCGGTCGACGGCCCGGCGGACTTCGGCGACGGCGGCGACGGGGTCGCTCCAGTGGGACGAGAAGGCGGGCGAGGCGGGCAGGCGGGGCGAGTGATCGTTCGATTCGGGCATGGCGGATTCCTGGCGACCTTCCTGGCAACCTTCCTGACGGCCTCCCCCTCGTTCCGCGCCGCGTCCATGGCGCGCCGCCGAGCCTGCGAGTATAGGGTTCGCCCTGCGGCGCCCCCGCGTATCCCATGCCCGAACTTCCGGAAGTCGAACATCTCCGCCGCTCGCTGGCGCCGGCCATCGTTGGCGCGCGCGTGCTCGCGGTGACCGTGCGCCGACGCAGCGTGATCGACCGCGGCTCCGCATCGTTCGACGACGCGCTTCTCGTCGGTCGAACGATCGTCGCCACGCATCGGCGAGGAAAGCAGCTCGCGCTCGAGTCGGACGACGGGCGCGCCCTCGTGATCCAGCTCGGCATGACCGGCAGCGTCACGCTCGAACACGGGACTCCGCCGCGCGGCATGGATGCCAGGCATCGGCATGTCCTGTGGGACCTCCTGCCGTCCGCCGCATCCGGCGATCCGAGCCCGGCCCACCGCTGGCGCATGGCCTTCCGCGACCCGCGTCGGTTCGGAGGCCTCACCGCCTACGCCTCGCTCGACGAGCTCGAACGCGCGTGGACCGTTCTTGGCCCGGATGCCCTGACCCTGACCGCCAGGGAACTCGCCGACGCCCTGCGCGACAGCCGGCGCCCGGTGAAGTCGGCCCTACTCGACCAGGGGGTCACGGCCGGGGTCGGCAACATCTACGCCGATGAGAGCCTCTTCGCGGCGCGTATCCACCCCTTGCGGCCCGCGGGCTCGCTCGGCCGCGACGAGTCCACCCGCCTCGCGGGTCACATCCGCCGAATCCTCCGACGGGCGGCCGATCGCGGCGGCTCGACCCTGCGCGACTATCGCGACGCCTTCGGGCAGCCCGGATCGGCCGTGCAGACCCATCAGGTCTACGGAAGGGCGGGGGAGCCGTGCGTGGCATGCCGACGACCCCTGGAGGCCATGCAGCTCGGCGGCCGGACCACGGTGTTCTGTCCAGCGTGTCAGCACTTATCCACATGAACCACGCGTCTGCCGACGGGGAAGAGAGGACCTTGCGTGCACGGTCCGTTTCTCGTCCGAGAGTGAGTCAATCCAACAGGTCTCGGACTTGAATCTGGCGCTTGCGCGGTCCGTGCGTGGCGGCAGCCTTCAAGAACCAAGTAAAGAATCTATCTCTTCTTCCCTAGTAAAAGGCCCTGTTGGTTTGTGGAAACGGGTAGGAGAGGCTTCGTAAACCCATTCTCAGAATGGATTTACTCGCACACTCGCCGCCGCGCATCCTGACGCTTGTCTGTCGATTGGATCCAGTCGCTGATCCTTCCCTCAGGCATGCGCCCACCGGGAAGGGTCCTCGACGCGATCGATGCATCCAGGGCTGTCTATAACACGACTTCCACCGACGCTCGCCAACAGGATTTCCACACGAATATGCGCTGCGGAAATCGCTGCTGAGCAAGTCTTTGGAGATCGAGTCAGCGGTTCGAGCGCTCGAGGAGGTCCTGCTCGATGCGCCCGACCTCGGCCTGGAGCTTGTCGTCGGCCTGGGTCTTCTGCTCGATCGTCCGGACCGCATGCATGACGGTGGTGTGGTCGCGACCGCCGAAGTACCCGCCGATCTCCTCGAGGGAGAACCGCGTGTGCTTGCGTGCGAGGTACATGCAGACCTGCCGCGGCATGGCGATCGACTTGTGCCGGCGCTTGGACAGGAGGTCCGTGAGCTTCACATCGTAGAAGCGGGTGACGCTCTCGATGATCGACTGGAGGCTGGGAGCGTTGCCGCTGCGCGACGATGCCTCGCCGTCGAGCGCCCGCTTCGCCAGCTCGAGGGTGATCGGCTCGTTGGCCGCCATCGCGAAGCCCCGGACACGCGTGAGCGCGCCCTCGAGCTCGCGGATGTTGGTGTCGACCTTCGCGGCGATGTAGGCGGGCACATCGTCGGGAAGAGCCATGCCATGCATCTCGGCCTTCGTCTTGACGATCGAGACCCGCGTCTCGAAGCACGGCCGCTCGATGCGCGCGACCATCCCGGCGGCGAACCGGCTGGTGAGACGCTCCTCGAGGTCGGGAATCTCGGTCGGCGCGGCGTCCGAACTCAGGATGATCTGCTTCCCCAGCTGGTAGAGCGCGTTGAAGGTGTGGAAGAACTCCTCCTGCGTCTGATCGTGCTTCGACAGGAAGTGGATGTCGTCGATGACCAGCACATCCGCCGTGCGGAAGCGGTTGCGGAAGTCGTTCATGCGTCCCGCCCGGACCGCCTCGTGGAAGAGGTCCATGAAGGCATTGCACGAGATGTAGCAGAGTCGCAGCGACGGCTGCGACCGGAGCAGCGCCTGGCAGACCGCGTGCAGCAGGTGCGTCTTGCCGAGGCCGACGCCACCGTGGATGAAGTACGGGTTGTAGGCGCGCCCGGGCTTCTCGGCGACCGCGAGCGCCGCCGCGTGGGCGAGCCGGTTGCCGGGCCCGACGACGAACGAGTCGAAGGTGTAGTCCGGGCTCAGGAGCATCTGCTCGTCGAGCCACGCCGGACGCTCGCCGTCGTCGTCGACCTGCGACTGCTGCGCCTTCGCCTTCGCGTCGTACTTCGCATCGTCCTCGGGGCTGACGAAGCGGACCACGAGCAGCCGGCCGGTCACCGACTGCGCGGCCTCGGTGAACTGAGGCGCGCACGAGCGCTGGAGGTACTTGAGCTGCACCGGTTCGCGCACCACGAGCCTGAGCACGCCATCGCGGATCTCCGACGGTTCGATGTCGTCGAACCAGTGCCTGCAGATCTCCGCATGGTGCTTCCGCAGGTTGTCGATCAACGACTCGCGAAAGCCGGGTTCGATGCGTTCCATGATGGCCTCCATCGCACGCGAAGAGGTGCGCGCGCGCTCCGTCGTGCGGATCCGCGCCTCGGCACCTCGATGATTCCACTGTCGAAGTCCCGCGCGTCCCACCGCCACGGGGCTTCCCGCTCCGGTTGTCCGTCGCGGGGGCGCGGACGATAGGGACTCCCGTCCGATGCGTCAACGCACTCGGCGCGATGGCCGTTCACGCGCCGTGAGCGCGGTTTCAGCCGCTCCGGACCGCGCGCGAACTTTCGTTTTTCACGCTTGACTTTCGACCGACGGCTCCTTCGCGCCGGCGACGGCGGCGACCTGCGCCTCGTAGCGCGCGCGGTTCGTGCGGTGGTCCATCAGGAGGTGGATGCGATCGGCGTGCGGTCCCGCGAGCTTCTCGATGCGCTCGCGCGCGTAGTGGATCGTGGTGCGTCGCGATGCGTGCACGAGCACGATGGCCTCGGCCTTCCACACCGGCAGCATGCGGATGATGTCGTCGATGTGGAGATGCATGCCCGTGCGCGCGCGCTCGTTGTGGTCGGGCTCGAAGAAGGTGCACTCCGAGATCATGATGCGCGCATCGGCGAACTCGTCGCGCACGAGGAACTCGCCCGGGGAGGTGTCGCCGGTGTACGCGACCAGCGGAATCTCGAGCTGGCGCGTGATCTCGACGCCCCGCGCGCGCAGTTCGCGCAGCTTCTCCTGCGGAAGATCGCGGTATTCGTCCTTGAGCTTGCTGCGACGCTCGAGCACCGAGAAGCCGAGGCTCGGCACGGTGTGGCGCGTGGCGATCGCGCGCAGCAGGATGTTGTTCTTGATCTCGAGATCGTGCTCGGGTTCGAGGGGCACGATGTCGAACGGCGTTCGCTGCCGCTCGAGCGGTTCCCACGATCGCATCATCCCGCGGAGGCCCTGCTCGAGCTCGGGGTGGCAGACGCAGCGACCGACGGGTGGCTTCGGCTTGCCGTCTCCCTGCCCGTCGCTCTTCTCCGGCATGTGGGTCTCACCGCCGATCTTCTGGAAGTAGCGCTGGCTGAACCAGTACGGCAGGCCGCCGATGTGGTCCATGTGCGCATGCGACAGTGCGATCGTCGGCGCGCTCAGCACCGAGCGCGTGCATTGGCCGATGTCGAACGCGAGGTCGAGTTCGGGGATCTGGATGACGGTCTGCTCGCCCGCGACGCTGATGCCTTGCACGCGATAGGGGGGCAGGTAGAGAAAACCGAGCTGACCCTCGCGGGCCGGGGGGCTTGGAAGCACTTCGGAACTCCTTCGGCGGCGCTTTCGCACCGACGGGATGCGGATGGAAGAACGCAAGGTAGGCGGTCGCATCCGGCAGGTCAACGGCCCCGCCGAGACCGATGGTTCCGTCTGTAGCGGCTGTGCGCATGGCGCAGGTATCGGAAGTCGCGCTGCGCCCTGCCAGGGCCAAGTGCCGGCCGAGGAAGGTCGATGCACCACACATGGAAGGTCCAGGCCACATGCCGTACGGCGGTCTCGATCGTGGTGACCGCTTCTGCGGCGACCAGACGATGCGCCTTGTCGACGATCTCGAGCTCCGCCTGCGGGTGCTGTGCGGGATCATCGACTCGAACGACGCGCAGGACCTTCATGAACTCGCGACGCGGATCGCGGCCCAGGCGCGCGAGGAGGCCGAGGCCAGCCTCATCGGCATCGACGACGATGGTCTGCTCGATCAGATCGAGCTCGCCGCGGTGACCGAGCGCATCGAGGACATCGCGTCCTACTGCCGCGACGCGATCGATTCCAGCCGCTCCCATCCATCGGAGGGAGACGACGCGTGAATCCCGCCGCGTTCAGTCCCGACGCGCGTCCCCGTGTTCCGCGCATCCTCGCCGTCGACGACAGCGAGCTGATGCATCGCTTGCTCCGCTCGCGACTGCAGCTCGAGCAGGTCGAGATCCACTGCGCGATCACCGGCGAGGAAGGCCTCCGCATGGCGGACGAGCTCCAGCCGGAGGTGATCCTCCTCGACATCGATCTCGACGACATGGATGGATTCGAGGTCCTGCAGCGGCTCAAGGAGAATCCGCGCACGCACGACATCGCGGTCATCTTCATCAGCGCCAGCTGCGAGACGATGGATCGCGTGCGCTGCCTCGATCTCGGCGCCGTCGACTTCATTCCCAAGCCGTTCGAGATGGCGGAACTGAAGGCGCGCGTGCGTTCGGCGATCCGCGTGCAGCAGCTCCTCCGGATGCTCGCGCAGCGCGCGCAGCTCGATGGACTGACCGCGCTCTGGAACCGTTCGTACTTCGACCAGCGTCTTGCGGCCGAGTTCGCCGAGGCGCGACGGCACTCGAGGCCGCTCTCGCTCGTCCTCTGCGACATCGACCACTTCAAGAGCGTGAACGACCGGTTCGGCCATCCGTTCGGCGACGAGGTGCTCGCGCTGTTCGCCACGATCCTCTCGGGTGGCCGCGCCAGCGACATCCCGTGCCGCTACGGAGGCGAGGAGTTCGGCGTGATCGTCCCCGCGACCACGCTGGCCGACGCCGTCGAGGTCGCCGAGCGCTTCCGGAGGTCGTTCGAGGAGCACCAGTGGCGCCGCCACCCCGATCTTGTGCTCACCGCGAGCTTCGGCGTCGCCGAAATCGCCGCGCTCGGGCCGAAGGCGACGGCCGCCGACCTCGTCGCGCGCGCCGACGCCTCCCTCTACGCCGCCAAGCGCGCCGGTCGGAACCGCGTCTCGACCGCGCCGCTCCCCATGGCCGCGTGAGCATGTCACAATCCCCGCGTGCCGAACCTCGTCGATCAAGCGATCTGCATCCGCCAGTGGGACTGGTCGGAGACAAGCCAGACCGTGAGCCTGCTGTGCCGCACGCACGGCATGCTGCGCGGTCTCGCGAAGGGTGCGCGACGGGAGCGGGGGAGTTTCTCCGGCGGCATCTCGCTCCTTGCGCGCGGCGAGATCGTCGCGGTGGTGAAGCCCGACCGCGAGCTGCAGACGCTCACGCAGTGGACGCTGCTGCAGATGTTCCGCAGGCCGCACGACGATCTGGAGGCGAACCTCTACGCGCTGTCGATGGCCGAGCTCGTGCAGCGGTTCCTTCCGCCGATGGTTCCGCACGAGTCGGTGTTCGATGCGCTCGTCGCGTCGCTCGAGCACATCGAGGCCGGCGAGCGTCCTGCGCCCGAGTTCCTCCGCTTCTTCTTCATGCTCCTGCGAGAGACCGGGCACGAGCCGCGCACGGAGCACGACGACATCCCGCCCGCCTGCCTCGCGTTCGACGCCACCGCGGGCGGCATGGTCGATCACCGCACGCATCCGCGTTCCTGGCGCATGCGGCCCGCCACGGCCGCCACGCTCGCGCAGGTCGCGCGCGGCGAGCCGCCCGAGCTCTGCGAGCCAGATTCGGTCGACCGCGCGATCCGGCTGCTCATCGCCTATGCACGCACGATCGTGAACGACGACCTCGTGACGCTGTCGCTGGCGGTCGAGCCGCGCGCACGGCGCGGATGAAAACGGGAGGAATCCCGCCCGATCGCGCCCGAGAACCGTGTCTCCGCTGAATCCGCGCCTGCGTCGGACCGATGCAAGAAGGTCCGATCGCACCCCTCAGGCAGCGGATCCACCATGTCGCAGGCATCCCTCGAACGCGTGCTCTGTTCCCCGAACCTCCCGACGCTTCCCGTCGTGGCGATGCGCGTACTCGAACTCACCTCGAAGCCCGATGTGTCGCTCCGCGAGATCGCGGCGGTGATCGAGAACGACCCCGCCATCTCCGCGAAGGTGATCCGCACGGTCAACTCGAGCTTCTACGGACTCACGCGGCGCTGCGGATCGATCCAGCAGGCGCTTGCGTTCCTCGGTCTGCAGACGGTGAAGGCGCTGGTGCTCGGCTTCAGTCTCGCCAAGTCGATCGATGGCGGTGGCGACGACGAGGTCAGCTTCGACTTCCTCAGCTACTGGCGCCGGTCGATCTACTCGGCGGCGGCGGCGCGCGAGATCGCGCTGCTGCACCGTCGCTGTGATCCGGACGAGGCGTTCATTGCGTCGCTTGTCCAGGACATCGGCATGGTCGCGCTGTGGCGCGCATACGGCGACCGCTACCTGCAGGCCGTCGACCTGACCAAGGGCGATCATCGCCGACTCTGCACGGTCGAGCAGCGTTCATTCGAAACCGACCACGCCGTCGTCGGCGCGGAGATGGCGTCGCGATGGCGCTTCCCCGACGAGGTGGCGACCGCGGTCCGCTGCCATCACCGTTCCTACGAGGCGGACTGCGATGCAGCGGCGCTTGCACGCACGGTCGAACTTGCCGGGACGGCCGCATCCGTGCTCACGCAGCGCACCGGTGAGAGCGAGATGGCCCGCTTCCGCCGCGACGGACAGGAGTGGTTCGACCTCCGCCCCGCGCCACTCACGCTGCTTCTCCAGAAGATCGCCGACCGCGCCGACGAACTGTCGCATGCGTTCGGACTCGATACCGGCGCAACGCCCGATGTCGATGCGATCCTCGACCGCGCCGCGCGGATCCGACAGGAGCAGCGGCTCGTCGAGCCCGACTTCGGCGTCGATCAGTGCGATCTCGTCGATCACGGTTCCGTGGGCTTCCAGTCGATTCCCGACGCGCGTGCCTTCGGCGGTGATCTCGAGAGGCTCTTCGTCGAGCGTGGACGCCACGCAGGCATCGGCGTGCTGCTGGTCGGCATCGACCGCGCGAGGCAGATCCAGGACGCGTTCGGCGCGCGCGCGGTCGAGGCCGCGATGACGCACACGCTCTCGCTCGCGCGGAGCAACGCGCCTGCATCGACGCGCATCTTCCGTTTCGTCGGTGCGGAGCTCGCGCTCCTCATGCCGGAGACCGAGATGGAGGATCTCTGCCGCACGGCGGAATCGATCCGCCGCGCGCTGATCGCGCATCCGGTTCCGTTCGAGCATGCGACGGCGCGTTCCTTCCCCGCCACCGTCTCGGTCGGCGCGGCGCTCTACGAGCCCGCGAACGAGATCCGTTCGTCGAGCGGCATCGAGACACCCGACCAGCTCGTCAGTGCGGCGATGTTCGCGCTCGCATCCGGCCGGCGCTCGCGCAACCGCGTGGTCGTGTTCCGCCGCGAGCTCGGCGTCGGCTCCTGACGGCCCCGTGCGTCAGGCCTTCGGCACCACCGCGATCCGCACCAGCGGATCGAGCGGATAGCGCTTGCAGCATTCGCGGATATCACCGATGGTCACGCGCGAGATCCGCTCGACATCCTCGTCGAGCGTGATGTACGGAGCGCCGTAGCCCCAGAGCGTTCCCAGCCGGAACATGCGCCCGTTCGGTCGCTCGCTCGCCGCGGCCGCACCCGTCGCGATGCGGCTTCGTGCGCGCAGCAGGTCGTCGTCGTTGATCGATCCGACGAGCGCCGCGAGCTCCGCACGAAGCACCGCCTCGATCTCGCCGACGCGCTCGGGGTCGCACACGGCGAAGAGCGTGGAGTCGCCGGTTCCATCGTGTCCGTCGTAGCTCGCGCTCGCCTCCTCGGCGAGTCCCTTCTCCACGAGCGCCCAGTGCAGCCGCGATCCATCGCCGCCGCCGAGCACATGCATGGCGATGCCCGCCGCGTAGCGGTGCTCGTCCTGGATCGAGGGCGCCGGCATCGAGAGAAGCAGGTATGCGCGTGCGGTGTTCTCGAGTTCGATCGTGCGGCTCGAGCGTCCCGGCTTCCAATCGGTGTACGAACGCTTCGGACCGGCCGGGGTCCAGTGACCGCAGCGGCGCGCGGCCTCGTCGACGAAGCGGTCGAAGTCGATGGCTCCGGCCGCGACGAGCACGGTGTTGTCCGGCGTGTAGCGCGCGGCGAAGTAGTCGGCCATCTGCGCGCGGGTGAGCGCGGTGACGCTCTCGTTCGTGCCGAGCACGCGGTGCGAGAGCGGATGGCCGCTGTAGAGATGCTCCATCATCGCCTCGTACCCGACCCAGAAGGGCTGGTCGGCGTACATCGCGATCTCCTCGAGGATGACACCCTTCTCCTCGTCGAAATCGGTCTCGCGCAGCGACGGACGCAGGATGTCCGCAAGGATGTCGAGCGCGGCGTGCGTCCGGTCGGGCAGCACATGCGCGTGGTACGCCGTGAGTTCGCTCGTCGTGAACGCGTTCTGCGATGCGCCGAGCTCGTCGAAGCCGCGGTTGACATCCTCGGCGTTCCGCGTCTCGCTTCCCTTGAACATCATGTGCTCGAGGAAGTGCGAGACGCCCATAAGTTCACCCGGCTCGTCGCGTGCGCCCGTGCGCACGAAGAAGCCGATCGCCGTGGTGTGCGCGGTCGGGTCGATCTCGGCCTGGATCTCCAGTCCGTTGGGCAGTCGCGCAGTCCGATGGGTGATGGTGGTGAGGCTCATGCTGGTCTCGTTGGCGGATCCGGGTTCCCGGAACGCCCGTCGCGTGGCGCACCCGGCGCTCGGCGGTGGATTCGGAGTCTATCCGTGCGGCCGATCTCCTACACTGATCGATCCATGGTTTCGTCCGGCGAACATTCACCCGATCCCGCGCAGTCCTCCGGTCCGAGCGCCGACGCGCTCGCCCGCACGCTTGCGCGGCATCCACGCCCGCTCGGTGGCGACACGCAGCGCTCGACGGGCTCGCCGACGCTCGACCTCACCGGACAGGTGCTCAACAACAGGGAGTCGCCGGTCCACCACCTCCGCATCCAGCGCAAGCCCGACTGGCTCCGCGCGCGCGTGCCTGGTGGCGAGGGATACGAGCGGCTGAAGGCCATCATCGACGAGCACCGGCTGCACACGGTCTGCCAGGAGGCATCGTGCCCGAACATGGGCGAGTGCTGGGGCCGCGGCACCGCGACGATCATGATCCTCGGCGATGTCTGCACCCGCGCATGCGGCTTCTGCAACATCAAGACGGGGAAGCCGCCGGTGCTCGATCTCGACGAGCCGCGCCGCGTGGCCGAATCGCTTGCGCTCATGAAGCTCAAGCATGTCGTCATCACCAGCGTGAACCGTGACGAGCTGCCCGACGGTGGCGCTGCGATCTGGGCCGAGACCGTGAACCGCGTGCACGACGCATGCCCCGACATGTCGGTCGAGATCCTGGTCGGCGACTTCCAGGGTGACGAACGCGCGATCCAGACGGTGTGCGATTCGCGCCCCGAGATCATCGCGCACAACATGGAGAGCGTGCGGCGCATGCATCCCGCCGTGCGGCCCCAGGCGAAGTACGAGCGTTCGCTCGCGGTGCTCCGTCAGTTCAAGGACAGCGGACTCGTGACCAAGACGGGCATCATGGTCGGCATCGGCGAGCGCGACGACGAGGTGAGCGAGCTGCTCCGCGATGTGCGCGCCGCGAGCGAAGCCGACATCATGACGATCGGCCAGTACCTGCAGCCCACGCGCAACCACCTGCCGATCGACCGCTGGGTGCATCCCGACCAGTTCGCGGCGTACCGCGCCGAGGCGCTGGCGCTTGGATTCAAGGTGTGCGAGTCGGGCCCGCTCGTCCGCTCGAGCTATCACGCCGAGGAGCAGGCCGAACTGCTCTCGGGCGCCGCGCGCGAGACGCACGAGTCGATGCGCACGCTGCTTTCGCGCGGGATGTCGCGACGCACTCAGTGAGAACCATGTCCGGCACCGCCGGCGGGCGCGCTCGACGCAGCATGCGAGTCATGACTGGCGTCTTGAGCGGCGTCATGAGCCGCAGCCGGATGGATCGTGATCGGCGCGACGCTCGGATGCTGCGCCGCCTGCGCGGCGAGCCACCAGGCGACCGGTGACCAGAGGACGAGCGTGATCGCACAGAGGCCGACGACGGTGCGTGCGCCCTCGGGGAGCATCCGCATCGGCACGGCCGCAGGCTTGAGGACGAGTGGAAGCAGTGCGGCGACGCGGAAGCGGCGAACCCGGGCGGGAGTTGCCGTCGTCTCCCGCTCGGTATGCGTGCCCGTGTCGCGAACATCCGCAGCGGGCGCGGACCGTTCGGCCACCGCGCGCTCGGCGGAACCGGTTTCCGGTGTGGAAACAGCCGCATGCGGCGAGTCATGGGATGCCATAGGCGTCGTCGGATTCGCCGTAGCCTGGACACTGTCCTGCGACGGTTCGACGACGGAATGTTCGGTGGTCGGCTCGGCAGCGGCATCCGAGTCCTGCTCCGCGGAGATCGCCTGCTGCGCACCGCGCGTCAGGTCGCGGTCCTCTCGCTTCACATCATGCGGAACCTCGCGCGCCGATCCGTCGAACTCGCCGACGGGATTCGTGACCACCGCCGGCTTTCCATTCGCACCCATCGCGAACGAAGGACGCTCGACGCGGCTCGTTCCGAACGCCTCGATGAGCGCGCGGTTGATCTCCTCTTCCTGTCCGGACAGGGCGCGCTCGTCGAACACCGAGCGCAGCGCCTCGCCGACATCGCCGTCCGATCCCTGCAGCAGGGCATCGGCATCGTCCGCGAGTGCTGCATCGATCTCGCGGATCAGCGGATCGACCGGCTCTTCCTCGAGTGCCTCGCTCCTGATGTCGGGCTGCTGCGCGTCAACCACGGACTCGGGCGCGGAATCGACCGCATCCTCCGTCTCGTCCGCATCGACCGCAGCATCCATGTCCGCCACGGAGCCTGCAGGACCCGTCGCGTCGCCGGGCGACTGCTGCCCGAGCAGCTCCCGGATCTGCCGCTCCATGTCGGAGAAGTCATCACCCGCGGCCGCATCGTGCGCGATGAGCTCACCGGCGGCGGCCGTCTCCGCGATCGCAGCCGTCTCCGCGACATCCGCAAGCGCACCGTTCACGATGCGCTCGATGTCGGCTTCGTCCGCAATCGAACCGTTCGCAGGCGTGCTGTCGGCGTTCGGAGTCGGATGTTCCATGGAGTCCGTTATCGGCTTGAAGAACCAGGCCCTCGACCGAAACCTCGCGCACGGCCGCATTGCAGGCGAATTCGGCCACTTCCGCGCCGAGCTTTGCAGGGCGGGGCGTTGCATGCCCCGATTCCCCGCGGGACAATCGCGGCATGCCGTCGACCACGCTCCTGATCGCGACGCTCGCTCTCTCGGCCTCCGCGACCGCTCGCGCCCCCGCCTTCTCGGACGCAACAGACGATGCCTATGCGGAGGCGATCGCGCGCAACCTCGTGAAGGCCGGTGGAAACCGTCCCGAGCTCGAGCGCTTCCTCGCCCGATACGACTCGGACGCCGACCCGCGGAAGCGCGACGCCTCGCGCTGGCTCGTCGCGAACATGGACGGACACGGCTTCGCGCTCATCGAGCTCGTCGCCGCCGACGGCACGCGCCTCGACTTCGACGCACTCGACTACAAGTCGCTCGGCGAGGCGAAGGCGGCGCTCGATGCGATCGAGCGCGAGCATCCGGGCTGCGACTTCAAGCGCATCCGCTTCGACAGCGACCTCGAGCATGCGAGCGCCGATTTCCTCGCGACGCACCTCGACGATGCGTTCGATACCTGGCGCTCGATGCCGTGGTCGAAGGAGATCCGCTACGAGGTGTTCCGCGACTTCATCCTCCCCTACCGCGGCAGCAACGAGCCGCTCGGGCTCTGGCGCGAGCCGGCGCGACGCAGGCTCGTCGAGGTCTGCGCACAGAACCAGGGTGAGACCGATGTGCGCGCGTTCGGAGAGAAGGTGCGCGCCGCCTCCCATCCATGGACGGGATTCACCGATCTCTTCTACCTGCATCCCACGGACCAGAGCTACGACGAGATGTGCGAGCGGAAGCTCGGTCGCTGCGAGGACATCACCAACATGGTCTCCTTCGGCATGCGTTCGGTCGCGGCGATGTGCGCGAGCGACTACACGCCATGGTGGGCCGCGAGCGACAACAACCACGCATGGGAGGTCGTGCTCGACGGCAACGGACGCGGCCGTGCCGGCCTCGCGGGCCGCGCCGCGAAGGTCTACCGAAAGACCTTCGCGCACCAGCCGGACAGCCTCGCCGCGATCAAGCGCGACGACGAGTCGGTGCCGCGGTGGCTCTCGGGCTCGCACTACATCGATGTCACGGCGCAGTACCAGCCCGTCAGCGATGTCGAGGTCGCGATCGAGGGCGCGCGGGAAGGCGAGCGCTACGCCTACATCGCCGTCTTCAACGGCGGCGAGTGGAAGCCGATCCACTGGGGATCGATCGGAAAGGGACATGCCGGCCCGGAGGCCGTGTTCGGCGACATGGGGCGGAACATCTGCTACCTGCCCATGCTTCATCGCGACGGCCACGATGTCCCGGCCGGCGATCCGTTCGTCGTCGATGTCGACGGCGTGATCCACCCGCTTGCCGCAGCCGGTCCACGCGATGCATCGCTCGAGGCGACGACCACGCGACCCGACATCACCGATCCCGACACGGGACGGCTTCGCGCGCGTACCCAGGTGAAGGAGGGCGCCGCGTACGAACTCTTCGTGTGGCGCAACGGAGGGTGGCAGTCGCTCGGTCGGCTTGAACGCGGCGAGCGCGACCGCACCTTCGCGGAACTCCCCGCCGACGGGCTCTTCTGGCTCGTCGAGGACGGATCCGAGCACCTTGAGCGGATCTTCACGGTCGACGGCGGCAAGCAGGTCT
>JBEAQW010000272.1:0-3131 GCA_041163725.1 Planctomycetota bacterium | reverse complement strand
GCGTCCTCAGCTTCGGCTCGAGACGATCCCCGGGCGCAGCCTCGACGAGGTGCACGGGATGACGCGCGCCGCGCCGGACCTTCATGGCGACGACGGCATCGCGCGCGGGCGAGATCCATGTGCCGCCGGTGTACCCGTCACCCTCGACACCGTCGGTGGTCCGGAAGACCTCGCGACCATCGGCGCGGATGACGAGATTCGGACCATCGCTCGCGACCTCGAGCCGAGCCCCCTCGGCTCCATCCCGACCGCCGGCGGCACGGTCCGCCTGCGTCTCCTTCTGCCCGTCGATCCGGTCGATCGCCTCGGGATCGCGCGCCGCGCGCTCGATGCGCAGCGACTTCTCGACATCCGCCGCGACCGCGAAGCCGATCACCTCGCCGCGCGCCGTCCGCACCATCCAGGCATGGCCGCCGAAGGTCTGCTGCCGCCGCTCGCCGCGCGCGGCAACGCGTCCGTAGGCGTGCTCCTCTCCACGCGCGTCGATCCAGACGAGCTCGACCTCCTCGTCGAGCGTGTTCACGAAGGTGATGCCGCTCGACGCCCCCTGCCCCTTGCTCCGACGCCGCCTGTCCGAGAGACGAAGTTCGAGAAGCCGCGCGGCCTCCGCGTCCGCCGCCGTCGGTGCACCGCCGGCGAGATCGAACGCGAGCGGACGCTCGAGCCCCTCCATTCCGACGACGACCACGCCCTTCTCGACCGAAACGCCGCGCACCGGCAACCGGTCGGAAGGCGCCGGGCGTCCCGTCGCCGCCGCCAGACTCCTCGCCGCAGCCTCGTGGTCGAACAACGGAGCCTTCGCCGCCACGCCATGCGCCCCCGCGTCGACCAGCCACCAGCGGCGCTCACCGTCGGCCGAGGTCTCGCAGTACCAGAGTCGCGACCCGTCGATCCATGTCTTCGCGCCGACCGGATCGTGATAGAGGCGCGTCTGCGCCTCGATCCGGTCCCGGGCTTCCGCGATGCGCGCGCGCATGTCCTCGAGCGTCGTTCCATCCGCGATGGCGGGCTCGACCACGAGGACATGCGCCGCCATCAGGGCGGTGACGACCGATGCCATGGCGCGGACCCTCGACGACGGATGCACTCGTTCGTTCGGCATCCGCGCAGCGTATCCGTTCGACCTCGTCGCTCGACACGACCTCCCCGAACCCATACAGTCCGCGTATCGCATGATCCCCGCCGAGCCTGTTTCGTCGCCACCGTTCCGCGCGCGTCTGCGCGACACGATCGAGGCGCTCAACACGCCCTTCCGATTCATCCAGGACGGGATGCGCTTCCCGGCGAGCGAGGCGCGCATGCGCCGCCGCATCGAGACGCAGCTTGCGCGCGGCACTCCGATCGTCGTCTACAGCGCGCCCAAGACCGCCTCGACCGCCGTCGCGGCGGCGCTCGACCGCACGCCCGACATCGAGACCGTCAAGGTGCACTTCCTGCAGCCGACCCACTTCTGGGCGGGCCCCCTGCAGCGGAAGGTCGCGCCGAACGGCCTGCTCCGCCACCGCGCGATCGAGCAACGCGCATCGCGCCAGCTCCTCCTCGAGAGCGACCGGCCGCTCCGCATCGTCTCGGTCGTCCGCGATCCGATCGCCTTCAACCTGTCGAACTACACCTACTTCGGCCGCGCCTACTGGATGCGCACCTTCTGGCGCAGCGCGCCGTGGCTCGGCACCGACCGGCTGATCGAGCACTTCCTCGCGAGCTTCCCGCACGAATCACCGAGCCTCTGGTGGCGCGAGGAGTTCGCGCGCACGACGGGCATCGATCCGATCGCCGAGGGCTTCGACGCCGAGCGTGGCTGGCAGCGCTACCGGCGCGGCCGCTTCGATTGCCTCGTGCTGCGCGCCGACATCCCCGATGAGGCGAAGCTCGCAGCGCTGCGCGAATGGACCGGGCTCGAGGTCCCCGCCGTCGAACGCGAGAACCTCCACGACTCGCAGTCCGCACCAGGCGTCTACGAACGCATGAAGTCCGCGATCGGCGCGCACGCCGAGTATATCGAGCGCATGCTCGCGCTTCCCGCGACGACCGCCTTCTTCACCGATGCGCAGCGCGCGATGCTGCGCGCACGCTGGGCGGTCTGACCGCGATATCACCCGGGCTGCTTCGCGAAGCTGCCGTTCAGGATCCAGCCCATCGCGGCGCGGTCGAGCTCGGTCCAACGGTCATCCCACATGTAGCGGTTGATCCGCGGGAACTCCGCCTCCATCGCGCGCTCGATCTTCGCGTGGATCTCGCGGTCCCGCGCGGTCGACTCGCCGGATGCGAGGAGCTCGCCGTAGGGCAGCAGTTCGCGCTTGAGCTGGAGGTACCGCGCACACATGCGGCGGAACTCGTCGAACTTGCGCTCGCGCGCGAGCTTCATGAAGGGCTCCTCGCCCTGAGCGACCTCGACGGGCGGAGGCGACGGAAGACGGAGCTCGGTGTAGATCCGTCGCGCGTCGGCGACGGCCGCACGCTCCTCGGAAACCTCGGGCGGTTCCGCGGAATCATCGGTCGGTACATCGGTAGTGGCATCCGCGACCAACGCCGACTCCACGGGCGCGGTCGGAGCGGACGAAGCCATGCCCGATCCAGGTGCAGAGCTCGAGGTGGATCCAGCGGAAGCGGTCGCCCCGGCGCCCGCCTTTGCCGTCTGCGTTTCCGACGACTGCCCGGATGCCTGGGCCTTCTCCTGCTCCTTGAACCACGCCTCGTCGCGGGCCGCCTGCTGGGCGAAACCCGACGGATACTCGTGGCCATCGCTGCACGCAGCGAGCGTCGCCACGGCGGCGAGGGCCGTGATCGAGAGCACGGCGCGCATCACTGGAACAACCCCGGCGCAAGGTGCTTGCGAAGCCACTCGTAGTCGTTCCCCGGCCAGAAGATGCCGTTCTGGGGCAGCGTCATGAAGTAGTCGACATCCTTCTGCTTCGCGACATGCTTGTAGGAACGCACCGAACCGTCGGCGAACGAGAAGTTCCAGTGTCCGGGGTGCCAGGCGGCGATCTTGTCGATCCAGATGCCGTCGCCGGTCACGCTGATGCCGAAGCCGTTGATGTTGTAGCCGCGGTGGTCGTACTCGAGGCTCGTCACGATGGTCTCGCTCGGCAGCGGGATCTTGCCCATCGTGTTCACCTGCCAGTTGGGCG
>JBEAQW010000271.1:0-7632 GCA_041163725.1 Planctomycetota bacterium | reverse complement strand
GCGAGGAACGCGGGCGGAAGCCCCGTCGTACCGGTCAGCAGCGCCGCCTTCTCGGCGAGGGCGAGCTCGAGTGCCTGCCTCGCACCCGCTTCGCTCGAGAAGTCGACCACGACATCGACCGACGCGTCGTCGCAGGAGCCGTCGAGCGGTCCGTTCCGACCGTAGCGACGAGCGACGACCACGCGCGCATCGTCGGCCGCGAGCGCGGCGATGCGCGTACCCATGCGACCTTCGGCTCCAACGAGTGCGATCCTCAATGCCATCGTGCCTCATCCTTCCGGTGACCGAGCGGCGATCGATGCGCCACCCCGACCTTCGCCCCCTCGGCACTTCGTGCATGACGAAGTGCATATTTCTGTCAAGTCACTTTTCCTCTGTGGCCGATCTGTGTATAACACCTCGTGGCAGTGGCTCCGTTACGCCAGCACCTGCCTCACTCCGACTCCAAGAGCGTAACTCAGCAAAGGATGCAGACAATGGCTGCAAAGAAGAAGGCCGCGAAGAAGGCCGCCAAGAAGACGGCGAAGAAGGCTGCTAAGAAGGCCGCCAAGAAGCCCGCCAAGAAGGCTGCCAAGAAGACGGCCAAGAAGGCCGCCAAGAAGGCTGGCAAGAAGTCCGCCAAGAAGTGAGCCTCTCGCTCTGAACGATGCTTGGAGGCCGCCGAAGGGCGGCCTCCGGCATTTTTGCGATGCATGCGTTGCATCGCCCGCCGTGTGCGACCGCGCGTGAACGACTCGCGCGGTCTTTCGTTTTTGCCTTGTTTGCAGGCATGCGGCACGCGCTATCATCGCGGGCGACTCCGATCGCGCATCGCCGCATCGGAGAGGACCGGTCGACGGACCATCATCGATTCACCATCACGGAGTACGACGCGCCATGGCGCATGTGATCACGGAACCCTGCATCGGAACGAAGGACACGGCGTGCGTCGAGGTGTGCCCGGTCGACTGCATCCATCCCACGAAGAAGGAAGGCGAGTACGGCGCGCAGCAGCAGCTGTACATCGATCCCGACACCTGCATCGACTGCGGCCTCTGCGTCGACGAGTGCCCGGTGCAGGCGATCTTCCCCCAGGACGATGTGCCCGCCGAGTGGCAGAAGTACATCCAGATCAACATCGACTACTTCAAGAAGAAGGGCTGACCGGATGAGGCCGGGCCATCCCGCCGGCCTCCGACCGCCCGACTCCCGAAAATGACCGACGCCGACCTCGCGAGGGGTCGGCGTCGCCGTTTCGTGGTTGTGGATCCGGTGATCGGCCCCGATCAGGGCTCCCAGAGCTCGCCGTTGATCGACTCGTAGAGCGCCAGCGTCGACTCGTCGGTGGTCTGGTCGGGCACGCGGGCGCGGACGATGCCGCGCACCGGGTTGTACCAGAACATCGCGCCGCGACCGCCACGGAAGGTGGGGTCGACGGGGTGGTTGCGGTCGAACTCGCCGGGGTGCGCCATCTCGATCCAGGGCGTTCCGGTCGTCGCATAGCGATTGACCATGGGCGTGTTGCCGAACCAGACCGGATCGATCTTCACCGGATGGCCGAACTCGTTCAGCTCGACATCGCCGACCGCGGCGTGGATTCCGATCTCGGAGCGAATCGTCGAGAGCGCCGCACGGGTCGAATCGAGGGTCGCCTGGTCCTCCAGGCTCGACTCGTAGAGGTGCAGCGCCGTGATGAGCGCCGCGGCTGCGGACCCGACGACCAGGACATCGATGACTGCATGAAGTGGACGCATGGTTTCTTTCCAGGCTTGCCCCCGGGGACGGGAGGCGTTCGTCGATGAGGAGAACGGTCTTGGACACGGGTTCATCGACGCAACGGTGTGGCGAGTTTGCTGCGACGCCCTTGCAACACGCTTGAAACAGCGTCGGCGTCGGCCTGTGCGGTCTGTGCGGGCTGCGCGGGTGGGAGGCCCTGCTAGCATCTCCCCGATGCATTCCGAACCCCCCCGGCGCGAGAACCCGATCAAAGTGCGCACCCTTGCCTGCGGCATGCCGCTCGTGGTCGAGGAGATGGCGGGGGTCCGGACCGCGGCCATCAGCTGGGCGCTTCCCGCGGGCAACGCGACCGATCCCGACGGCGGGGCCGGGGATGGCTGGTCGAGCCTGCTCGCGGAGCTCTGCCAGCGTGGCGCGGGCCTGCGCGACAGTCGCGAGTTCAGCAATGCGCTCGACCGCGCCGGCGTGCAGCGCGCCGTCACGCCGGCGAGCGTCCACATCGTGGCCTCCGCGATCACGATCGGTAGCCGGATCGGCGAGGCGCTGCCGCTGCTCGCCGACATGGTGGTGCGGCCGCATCTTCCGGGCGAAGCGCTCGACGCCGTTCGCAGCCTCGCGCTCCAGTCGCTCGAGAGCCTTCAGGACGACCCGCAGCACCGTGTCTCGTTGAGACTGCGCGAGCGCCATCTTCCGCCGCCGCTGAACCGTTCGGGCTACGGCAACCGCGAGGCGTTCGAGCGCGCGACGATCGATGCGCTGCGCGAGGACTGGGCGCGCCGCGTGCGCCCCGAGGGTGCGATCCTCTCGATCGCCGGAGCGGTCCATGCCGACGACATCGCGCGCCAGCTCGACCGGCTGCTCGTGGGCTGGGAGGGGCGCTCCTCCGAGGTCGAGGTGAAGGGCGGTTCGATCGGAGGCGTCGTGCATGAGGACGACTCGTCGAACCAGACGCACATCGCCGTCGGCCTGCAGGCCCCGAGCGAGCGCGAGCCGGAGTCGCTCATGTGCCGGCTCGCCGCGAACATGCTCGGTGGCGAGACCTCGAGCCGCCTCTTCACCGAGGTGCGCGAGAAGCGTGGACTGTGCTACGCCGTCAACGCGGGATATGCGGGCGGCCGCGATCGCGGCATGGTCGCGCTCTACGCCGGCAGCACGCCGGAGCGCGCGCAGGAGACCCTCGACACGATGCTCGCCGAGCTCGCCCGCTTCGAGCGCGGCGTCGACGAGGGCGAGTTCCGCCGCGCGGTCGTCGGCATGAAGAGCCGCCTCATCATGCAGGGCGAGAGCACGGCCGCACGCGCGGCGGCGCTCGTGGGCGACTGGTACCGCATCGGTCGCTGCCGGTCGCTCTCGGAGGTCTCGGCCGAGGTCGACGAGGTGACCCTCGACCGAATCAACGGCTGGATCGCCGGTGCGATGGGACAGCCGTGGCGCGATGCCATGACGGTGTGCACGATCGGAAAGTCGGCGCTGCAGGTGCCTGCGCGGGCGTGACGCCGCGCGCGGCGGCGGTTCAGGCGTTCTCGATCACGCTGTAGCGATCGAGGATCAAGGTGACGATCTCGCCGTCGTCCTTCCTGATCTCGAGCCGGTCGAGCCACAGCCGGTCGGCCTTCGCGTGCGCGAACCACGAGCCGGTCTTCGCCTGGCGGTAGCGGCAGACCGTTCCTTCGACGGTCGTGGTCCACACCGCGTGGGTCTGCGGCAGCTGCTGCGTCACGCGGACGCGGGTTCCTGGTTCAAGCGCGATGGTCTCGAGCATGGGAGCGGGAGTATAACGGGCCCCGACGGACGCACGAATCGGTGCGTCGGACCCTACCCTACCTCGATGCCTCGATTCTCCCCCGAGCCCATGCAGCCGAGCCGACCCCTGCGGTTGCGTGCGTGGCGTCCGGCGACGGCGGCGGTGCTCGCATGCGCGCTCGGAGCGTGCCTCTCGCCCCCGATCGACCCAACCGAGAATGTGCCCGTCCGGGCGTGCGAGGAGCGTCGCGTGATCGACTCGCCGCCTGCGGCGCTCGTCGAGAAACCCAGCGAGCTTCCGATCGACGAGCGGGCGCCGCACGCGGCGACGAGGCTCGTCATCTCCCAGCTCTCGCGCGTCGAGCGCCTCGCGAACGCACCTGTCCTGATCGATGTCCGGCTCGATGCCTTCGATGCGACCGGCGCACCCGCGCCGCTCGCGGGCGACCTGCGCATCGTGGTCAAGTCCGCGGCCGCGGACCCGTGCTACCTCGCGTTCGATGTACCCATGGCATCGAAGCGGCAGGTGGCGCGGCGGTTCGACCAGACGCTCCGGCAGTATGTGATCCGTCTCGAGCCCGCGTGGGAGCGCGAGCCCGTGCGCGGCAGCGATCTCGAACTGAAGGCCACGCTGCTCGTTCAGGACGGCAGCGTCATCGAGGCCGAGGCGCGGCTGCTCTGGTGAACTACTTCGAGGCCGCGTCGATCTTGCGGTCGTACTTCGCCTTCATCCTGCTCTGGTGCGACTCGAGGTCGATCGACTTCCCGTCGATCCACGCCGCGGAGACGCCGCTCGTGAGTTCGAGCGGATGTCCTTCGGTCAGGATGATCGTGGCGCTGCGCAGCGGCTCGATGGTGCCGTAGCGCTTCCCCAGGCCCGCGATGTTGCACGGGGTCGCGGTCACCGCGCGCAGGGCGGCCTCGCGGTCGAGGCCGAAGGCGGCCGCGGTCGCGGCGTGATGCGGGAGGTTGCGCGTGTGCGCCGGCTCGTCGGCGGTCGCGATCGAGAACTCGATGCCCGCTTCGGCAAGCTTGCGCGGGAGCGCATACGCGGCGTCGGTCGGCGCATGTCGCTCACCGGGAATGCGGTGCACGCCGTTCACGATCACGGGCACGCCCTCGGCCTTCAGCAGCGGAATCGCGCCCTCCACGCCGTTGCCTCCGACGATCACGCAGCGCATGCCGCGCGCCTTGAGCCACGCCACCGCGCTCTCGATCTGCGCGGTGCTTCCGACCTGCACGAACACGGGGTCCTTCCCCGAGAGCACATCGCGCATCGCCTCGGCACGCTCGTCGTGCGCGACGGTCGGATCGGCCGACCGCGCCTCGAGGATGGCCTTCATGTCGTCGAAGAAGCGCGCGATGCGGCCGAGGTCCTCCATGGCGCGGCGCTTCTGATCCTCGGGCGAACGCCGTGAGACGAGGCTGCGCGCGGGCTCGATCATCGGCCAGGTCATGACGAGTCCGACCGACGGATCGATGGTGAGCTCCTCGGGGGTCCAGCCGTCGAGCCGAAGCGCGGACGCGTTGCCCGAGACGATCCCGCCATCCGGCACCGCGACGGTGATGAGGATGCCGGCCGCGCGCGCGACGGTGATGAGGTCGCTGTCGGGATTGATCGCCACCGCGGGCACGACCTCGGGTCGGAGGTCGCCGACTTCGACGCGATCGTCGGTCGCCTCGACCTGAAGCGTCTCGACGAGACCGATCGAGGTGGGGAACGCGCAGAAGCCCGGCGAGAGATGCCGGCCCTTCGCGTCGATCACCTCGCAACCGGCGGGGAGCGACGGCATGCCCGGTCCGACGGACACGATGCGCCCGCCGTCGAAGACGACATGGCCGTTCTCGATGACCGGCGAGGCCGTGGTCGCGGTGTGGACGATCGCGTTGATGATCGCCACCGGCTTCGACTGGGGCGATGCGGGAACGATCTCGCTCTGCGCGCATGCGAGCGACGCGAGCGCGGGTGCGAGGAGCAGGGCGGTGGATGCGTGGAAGCGCTTCATGGTGTGTGCCTTTGCCGCGCGGGCTCAGTTCGTTTCGGCCGCGCCGAACGCGGGAAGACTCTCGACGGGAACGGGCTGTCCGATCGCTCCGCAGCCGCAGTCGCCTTGCTTGGTGGGAATGGGTTCGAGGCCGCGCGCGATGCGGAGCCAGATGGTGTTCTCGCGATCCTCGAGCATCCGCTCCATCAGGCTCGTCGGCCTGCCGCGTCCGCCGCGGAATCCGCGGCCTCCGCCGGGTCCGCCTGCCGCGCTTCCGCCGCGCGCATCGGCGGAGCCGACCGCCTTCGCGATGAGCTCGCCGCGCGCACGCGCGATCGTGCCGTGCATCTCCGATTCGGCGGTGCGCGAGTAGCGCTGCACGCCGTCGATCCAGGTCTGCTCGCATCGCGTGAAGGCGCTCAGCGGATCGCCGTTCCAGATCGCGAAGTCGGCGTCCTTGCCCGGCTCGAGCGAACCGACGCGGTGGTCGATGCGGAGTTGACGCGCGGGGTTCAGCGTGACGAGCTTGAGCGCCTCCTCGGGCGAGAGTCCGCCGTAGCGCACGGCCTTCGCCGCCTCCATATTCATGCGGCGCGCGAGTTCATCGGAGTCGCTGTTGAAGCTGACGAGCACGCCCGCACGGTGCAGCATCGCTCCGTTCCACGGGATCGCATCCATGACCTCGATCTTGTACGCCCACCAGTCGCTGAAGCTCGACGCGCCCGCGCCGTGCGCGGCGATCTCGGGCGCGACCTTGTAGCCCTCGAGCACATGCTGCAGCGTCGCGACGCGGAAGCCGAAGCGCTCGGCCGTGCGCAGGAGCATGAGGATCTCGTCCTGGCGGTAGCTGTGGCAGTGCACGAGCCTCGTGCCCTCGATGATCTCGGCGAGCGTCTCGAGCTCGAGATCGATCCGCGGCGGAACCGTGCGTCCGCGCGCGTCGTCGCCGAGCGCGTCGTAGGCGCTCCGTGCGGCGCGGTACTCGCGCGCGGCCATGAACGAATCGTCGAGATAGGTCGCGACGCCCATGCGCGAGGTCGGATACCGCGCCGTCGGGCGCGTGACATTCTCGCCGAGCGCGAACTTGATGCCCTTCGGCGCGCCTTCGAAGCGGAACGCGTCGGCACCCTCGCCCCAGCGGATCTTCACGACGGAGTTCCGACCGCCGATCGGATTCGCGGAACCGTGCAGCTGGTTGACCGCGGTGAGTCCGCCCGCGAGCTGGCGGTACCACTCGATATCCGTCGGATCGATGACATCCTCGATGGTGACCTCGGCGGTGTTCGCCTGCGTGCCTTCGTTGACGCCGCCGGAGATACCCGTGTGGCTGTGGCAGTCGATGAGGCCCGGGGTGACATGCATGCCCGTTCCGTCGATCACGGTCGCACCTTCGGGAGCCTCGAGTCCCTTGCCGATCGCGGCGATCCGACCGTCCTCGACGATCATGTCGGCGCCTTCGAGGGTGCCGGCTGGTCCGAGCGTCCAGATGGTCGCGCCCCGCACGAACACGCGGGTGGGCTTGTCGGTGGTCGCGACGCCGTACTCGCCGAGCGGGAACGGGAGGGCGTCCTTCCAGAGGTCGCCACGGTCGTCCGGCTTCTTCTCGTCGCCCTGCTTTCCTTCATCGCCAGCGGAGGCGGCCTGCGTCTCGTCGGAGGCGCGCGGTCCGCGCCGGCCGCGGCGCGGGCGCGTGTCGGCGTCGTCGGACTTCGCGTCCGCCGTCGCTGCGGGCTTCACTTCAGTCTTGTCGTCGGTCTTCTCGGTGGTCTTGTCGTCGGTCTTGTCGTCTGCCTTGTCTTCGGCCTTGTCTTTGGCCTTGTCTTTGGCCTTGTCTTCGGCCTTCGTCTCGACCACGCGCTCGAGTGAAAGCGTCGCGCGCGTTCCGTCGGATGCTTCGACCGTCAGCACCGCGCGGTCGCCGCGACCGGCGATGGCGATGCGGACATCACCCGTGAAGCCGAACGGTGTGCCTTCGAGAATGCCCGACGCGCGTCCATCGCGCGACACGCTCGCACGGCGCGCGGTCGCGGAGGACGACGGATCCTTCGTGGCATCGGGCTTCGCGTTGTCGGCTGCTGCCTCGCTCGCGGGTGCAGCCGAGCCGTCCGCATCGCCATCCGGATCGGCCTTCGCCTCATCCTTCGCCTCATCCTTCGATTCGCCTTCCGTGGCCGGCGCGGTCCAGGTC
>JBEAQW010000270.1:0-5971 GCA_041163725.1 Planctomycetota bacterium | reverse complement strand
GTGCACGGACCGGGAGAGATCACGAGGTGCGTCGGGGAGAGTTCCTCGGCCGCCTCGACGGTGATCCCGTCGTTCCGCACGACACGCACCTCCACTGCACGGTCGATCTCGCCGAACCGCTGCACGAGGTTGAAGGTGAAGGAGTCGTAGTTGTCGATCAGGAGCAGCACGGTGGCGATGGTACGGTCGGCGGCGGAGCGTGTATCTTCCCGACCCATGAGCGACTCGATGATTTCAGGCGATCCGTCCGTGTGCCAGGTCCGGCTTGAGGACACTTCCGATGGCGGCTTCGTCGTCTCGGTGCCGGGAACCCAGTATCACCTCCGCCTCCACCCGACGACCGCCGTCCCGACACCCGTCGGACGGCGGCTGCGCGGTGTCATCTCGGGCACGGCGCAGAAGCTTCATCGCGCGCACGCGGGCGGCGAGTTCATCGAGCCCTCGGAAGGACATCCGCGCATCGTGCAAGGCCGCGTGCGCGAGTCGGATCCGGCAGGCAACCGCCTGCTCGTGCAGGCCGTCGTTCCCATGTGGATCACGCTCTCGGCGGGCCAGTCGGCGCGCGACTTCCATGCCGGAGACTTCGTGAACTTCTACATGGAGAGCGGAGTGACCTTCGCGCCGAAGGCGTGACGATCGGCGTCGGGATCATCGGTCTCGGGTTCATGGGACGGACGCACCTCGCCGCCTTCGCGGGCGCGCGCGGCGCAGAAGTCCGTGCGCTGCACGACCCCGCGATGCGTGCGGCCGCTTCGGGAAATCTCGTGACCGGCGGCGGTGCGGTGGAGGCGTTGCTCGAGTCGCTTCCGCGGGAGGCATCGGTCGAGGCCCTGCTCGCGCGCGCGGACATCGATCTCGTCTCGATCTGCACGCCGACCGATTCGCATGTGCCGCTCGTGCGCGCCGCGATCCGTGCGGGAAAGCATGTGCTCGTCGAGAAGCCGACCTCGCTCGACGCGGAGCTCATCGACGAACTCGCGCGCGAGGCCGAGGCGGCGGGCGTGCTCGCGATGCCGGCCCACTGCATGCGCTTCTGGCCGGCGTGGAGCTGGATGGCCTCCTGCATCCGCGAGCGGCGATTCGGCCGTGTGCGCCGCGCGGCGTTCAGGCGCCTCGGCGCGCGCCCGGCGTGGAGCCAGGACTTCTACCTCGACATCGCGCGCTCGGGCGGTGCGCTCGTCGACCTCCACATCCACGACGCCGACTTCGTCCGGTTCGCGTTCGGCGAGCCCTCCTCGGTGCATGCCGAGGGAACGCGGATGCATGTCCGCGCGCGCTACTCCTACGACGGCGGTCCCGTCGTGACGGCGGAGGGTGGCTGGATGGACGACCCGTCGTTCGCCTTCCGCATGGAGGCGGTGATCGAGTGCGACGACGCCACCATCGACTTCGCGATCCAGCGGTCGCCCGAACTGCTGCTGACGACCGGCGGTGCGACGCGCGAGCTCGTTGCGGGGAGCGACTACCCAGGTGGTTCCGGCTACGACCACGAGGTGCAGGCGCTGATCGATGCGATCGCGCGCGGCGACCGCTCCGCCCCCGTGACGCTCGCGGAGGCGGCCGCAACCCAGCGGCTGCTCGACCGCGAGGCCGCCCTGCTCGGGTTCGCGGACGCGAGCGCGTCGTAGGGAGCGGTCGTCCGTGCGCTCCGAGCGGGCACAAAATCGGGCGGATCGCTTCCGTCGCATGTAGTCCGTTTCACCGCATGAACTTACGGCTCAATTTGTCGATTCGCGCCTCGCGCGTAAGTCGAACTTCTGGTTCAAAGTGATCGCCCGCGTTTGCCCCGCGCCAACGCCGCGCCACTTTCAAGGCGATCCGTCGCGTGAATCGCCCGTCTGCCCCGGCCGTTCGAGGAGCGGGCGCAGGAACGCGCCGGAGCCCGGCGACCATGCGGGCGGCCGCCGCGTCCCCGCGATCTGTATGGAGACCACAGCATGCACCGCTTCCAGATGGCCGTGTCGTTTGTCGCCCTCGGCATGAGCACCGCGCTCGCGCAGCGCGCGGAGGCGCAGGTGCTGTCTCTCTCCGCCAACGCCGTCACCGCAACCGACGCCGCGCCACTCGCGCGCGAGTTCACGGTCAGCGTCGACCTCGCAGGCTTCGCGGGCGCCGTCGGTGCCCAGGCGACGATTGGCTACGACCCAGCGCTCCTCGAATTCGTGGAGCTCGTCGGCGGCGACGAGTTTCCGACCCTGATCTATGTGTCGCACGACGAGGGAGCCGCCACGGTGATCTTCGCCTCCGGAATCGATCCAGGCGGATCGGCGGAGGGCTTCACGAACGCGAGCATCGCCCGCGCCACCTTCCGCACGGTCGCCGGGGCGTGCGCGGACGCCGACGCGCTGTTCTTCACGACGAGCATCCTGCCGACCCGCGTTTCCGCGGCGAACGGCAATTCGCTGGCCTTCACGACCTCGACCGCGGTCGACATCACCTCGCTTGCCCCCTTCGCCCTCGAGGGCCTGCCGCCCGCCCGAACGATCGCGGCGGATGCGGGAACAACCGAGGGTGCGTTCACGACCCTCGTCGCTCCCAGCGCAACCGATTCGTGCGGCGACACCTTGTTGATCTCGGCCTCGCGTTCGGACGGCCAGTCGCTCGGAGCGCGGTATCCGATCGGCACGACGACCGTCACCTTCTCCGCGACCGACGCCGCCGGGCATCTTGCGAGCGGAACCGTGGCGGTGTCCGTGGCGAACCATCAGCTTCTCGACGCAACCGTCACGCTCCTCGGAGCCGGTCCAGCCGGATCGACGCGCGCGATGCGGTTCTCGGCTGGCCCGGGCGTCCAGGTGGTCCAGGTGCCCATCAGCGCCGGTACCGGCACGGCGATCGGAGTTCAGGTGCCGGTCGCGTCCGAGTACGCATGTATCGCCGCCAAGGACGCCGGGCACTCGCTGACGCGCGCCGCGGCGGCCTCCGTCGAAGGCATCCGCTATGTCGCGTCGTTCACGCTCGACCAGGGCGACTCGAACGACGACGACCTCGTCGACATCCTCGACTACTCGATCTTCGTGACGGACTTCGGTGTCGCCTCCGCCGGCGGCTCCTCGAACTTCACCGACGACCTCGTCGTGAACAGCGCCGACTTCAGCTTCATCGCCATCAACTACCTCGGGATCGGCGACACATGCGGCGCCTTGCACGGCGGCACACCGCGGCAAGCGATCTCGGTCCGTGAACTCCGCAGGCTCGGCCTCGGGCACCTCGTCATCGCGGACCTCGATGGAAACGGCGTGGTCGACGCGGCCGACATCGCGTGGTTCGCGGAACATGGCGCGGTCCGAAAGCCGGCTGCGAATCCGACTCCCGTCGTCGATGAGCACCCCGTCGCCACGAGTCAGCGGCCCTGAACGCCCGTTCGCGTGCGGCATTCGGCTCCGAAATGCCCTTCGCACGCATAACACGCCCCGGCGTGCTGGAAGAACACGACCAGCGCGATGACTTTTCCTTGGACCCGCGTCAGCGGTAGCGGCACGGTCGGAAGAAAGCGCTCGCATGCGCTCGCAATCGCGACATTCCCGGCCACGCCCCCGTGTCGCCAACAGGGTCCGAGAGAATAGACAATTGTAAATGGCGTAGGCGCAGTCATTTATAGCGCGATTCTGATTGACTTGCTGGCGGTCGGGATCACACTCGACGGGCCCCGCAGAGCGACCCGATCGCCTCGGGTGCGTCATCGTCCGCGTCAAGTGCTTCGCGAAGTCATGGAAGGAGAACTTGAATTGCTGCTAGGCTGCTGCAGTTGCGTGCCCTTGCTGTTCGGCCCGTATCGAACAGTCGGTCGCCCATTGGGAAACGAAGCGCAAGGAGGCGTGCAGTCCGCTGCATGGAACCGCGCGCCCGCGCTGCCGCCATCGCAGGATTCGAGTCGGAAGGAGCCTCCCGCGCCCTGAGGGTGCGGGCGCGGTCGTCTCCGCGACTGCTCCGGTGTGGTGTGTGAGTTGAAGAGCTGAGTAGAGCGCAAGTGTGATCGATCGAACGACCGCGCCACGCCGCGCGGAAGTCGAGAGGAGCCCCAGATGAATCGTCGTCCCACACGATCAAGCCAGATGTCGAAGCGCGCCTCGTCCCGCGCGCATCGGCACACCGCATCCGTCGCCGCGCTGCTTGCCGCCGCCCTCGGTGGCGCCGCGCACGCGCAGAGCAACTCCGTCGTCTGCTGGGGCAACAACGCGAACGCGCAGTGCTCGGTTCCGTCGGGACTCGGAACCGTGCAGCAGATCGCGGGCGGAAACATCCACTCGGTCGCGCTGAAGGCCAACGGCACCGTCGTGTGCTGGGGCAATGTCGCGGAAGGTCAGACCACCGTGCCCGCCGGGCTTGGCATCGTGCAGGCGATCGCCGCCGGCAACTTCCACACCATCGCGCTCAAGTCCGACGGAACGGTCGCCTGCTGGGGTCGCAACAACGAAGGCCAGTGCAATGTTCCCGCGGGGCTCTCGGGCGTGATCGGCATTTCGGGCGGCTGGAAGCACACCGTCGCGCTGAAGTCGGACGGAACGGTCCAGGTCTGGGGCAACAACAACTCCGTCTCGCAGACGCCGCCGGCCTCGCTGTCGGGCGTCACCGCGGTCGCGTCGGGCGAGCAGCACAACGCCGCGCGCCGCAGCGACGGCACCGTCGCATGCTGGGGTGCAGGCACGATCAACAGCGGCTTCTTCCCGAACTACGGTCAGAGCGCGCCGCCGGCGGGGCTCTCGAGCGTGACGAAGATCGCCGCGGGCCGCAACCACACGGTCGCGATGCGATCGAACGGCACCGTCGTCTGCTGGGGCCAGAACAGCAACGGGCAGATCAATGTGCCGGCGGGTCTCTCGGGCGTCGTCGGCATCGCCGCGGGCCAGAACCACACGCTCGCCCTGCGCTCGAACGGCACGGTCGTCGGGTGGGGCCTGAACACGAACGGTCAGCTGAACACGCCTGCGAGCATCGGCTTCGTCACCGATCTCGCCGGTGGCGGAACGCACACGATGGCCGAGGTCGCCGCGGCTCCGACCGCCGTGCTCGTGTCGTCGACGCCCGCCACCTGCAATGCGTCGAACGGCGCGATCGATGTCACCGTGGCGAACGCGTCGTCGGTGTCGTGGTCCGGCCCGGGTGGCTTCACCTCCTCGAGCACCGATCTGTCCGGCCTCGTCGCCGGTTCGTACACGCTGACCGCAACCGGCCTCGGCGGCGTCGCCACGCTCAATGTGTCGGTGTCGCTGGTGCCCGACACCGCCCCGCCGGTCGTGACGAGCTACAACGCATCGCCGTCTGTCGATGTGGGTGTCGACTGCACCGCTCTGGTACCCGATCTCACTGGAAGCGTGGTCGCGACGGACAACTGCACGCCTGCCGGAAGCCTCGCGATCGAACAGTCCCCCGCTGCCGGAACTTCCGTCGGCATCGGATCCGCCACCATCACCCTCACCGTGCGCGATGCCCTCGGTAACGAAGCGGTTGTCACCTCGTCGCTGAGCGTGAACGGCCACTCGACCGTGTGCTACCACGATGCCGACGGTGACAGCTTCGGCAACCCGACCACCGCGACGGCATACTGCGTCGCGCCCGAGGGATGGGTCCTCAATGGCGACGACTGCGATGACAACGACGCGACCATCCATCCCGACGCCGACGAGGACTGCGACGAGCGCGACGACGACTGCGACGGCCTGATCGACGAGGATCTGCCGACCTACACCTACTACCCCGATGCGGACGCCGACGGCTTCGGCGACGGACGCACCTACATCGTCTCGTGCTCTCCCGTGGCGCCCGAGGGGTATGTCGCCGTCAACGGCGACTGCGACGACGCGAACGCCGCGATCTATCCCGGCGCGGTCGAGACCTGCGCGGACCTCGCGATCGACAACGACTGCGACGAGGACACCAGCGAGGAGGAGGCGAGCGATCGCACGGCCTTCTACGCCGACGCCGACGCCGACGGATTCTCCGGCGCGAACACCGCCCTCTTCTGTACGCA
>JBEAQW010000269.1:0-5436 GCA_041163725.1 Planctomycetota bacterium | reverse complement strand
TCACCGGCCTCCAGCTCGCGATGTACTTCGACGCCGAGTGGCTCGCGCTCGAGGATGTGGTTCCCGTGGCGGGCAGCCCGCTCGACCTCGAGATCGCCCAGATCATCGACAACGACGCGGGCACGCTCCGCTACGCAGTCGGTCTCGGCTTCACCGCCGTCGCCAGCGGCGATGCGGGGGACCTCGTGGACCTCGTGTTCAGCGTGCGTCAGGGGCCTCTCTGCGGCCGCGCGTCGCTCCTCGGCTTCACTGCGTTCGGCGCGTTCGACACGCGGCTTGCGAGCCGCATGCCGGGCGACGGTGGATCGGCGCTTGCGCCCGTCGCCGTCGATCTCGACAACCGTGACCTCGATGTCGTGGCGCCCGAGATCTCGGGCATTCCCGCGAGTGTTCCCGAGCGGCCCGTCGACATCGGCCGCGCCGCGGGGGCGTTCATCGCGTCGGCGCCGAGCGTTGGCGCGTTCGATGCTTGCGGCGGCGAACTCGAGGTCGCGCTCGAGGTGATCTACCCGGGCGCGTCGACGACCGCGGCCACGTGGCCGTCGGACGGCGTGTTCCCGACGGGCGAGACCCGCTTGGTGTGGACCGCGATTGATGCGAGTGGAAATGAGACGCGCATCGAGCGCACCGTTACGGTCGGCGACTACCAGTTGCTCGACGCCACGCTCGTCCTCGAAGGATTCGTCGTCGGTTCGACGACGCGCCAGCTCACGCTCTCCGGTTCCGGCGGCGGCGAGCCGTGGAGCATCACCGTGCCCGCGGTGTTCAGTGGACCGGCGCTCAATCCAGTCGCTTACCTCGCGGGAATCCGCGTTCCGCCGCGCGCGCTGCAGGATTGTCTCTCCGCGAAGAGCGTGGAGCACTCGCTTGCAACCAGCGCGACACCCGATGTCTCGGAGAACCGTCTGCTGTCGACGCACTCGCTCCGCCAGGGCGACTGCAACGACGACAACGCCGTCGACATCTACGACTTCAGCATCTTCGTCGCGTTCCGCAGCACGGGCGACGACGCCTACCGCCATCCCGACTCGTGCGGCAACTTCAACGCGGATACCGCGGTGAACAACGCCGACTTCTGCTTCATCGGCAACGCGTTCTTCGCCTCGGGCGATGGATGCACCGCCGGTGCCGCCGGCGCCGGTCCCGTCGCGCGCGTGAGTGTGAAGGAGCTCCGCCGCCGCGGTCTCGGCGAACTCGCCGTCGCCGATGTGAACGGCGACGGCTGGGTCGATCTGCGCGACATCCAGACCATCATGGGCCAGGGCGCGGTCATCCCACGCGCGGAGTAGCGTCCATCCGGTCGATCGCCGCGAGCGTGGCGCGCGCCGCGGCGCGGACGATGTCGTCCTCTTTGTCGTCGCATGCGATGCGCTCGGCGCGCTCGCGCACGAGCCCGCGCGCGGTGACGCCGGTCCGCGCGAACGAGGCGAGCGCCAGCAGCGCGTTGCGCCGCATCATCGCGAGGCTTGCGCGCTTCAGCGCGCTCGAGACCACGAGGCGCGCGCGATCCGCGTCGCTCCATCCGAGCACCTCGAGGAGGTCGATCCCATCGCGGCGCGGCGCATGGATGGGATGCACGCCCGCCCGTCGCGAGGCCCGCGTCGGCTGCGCGTGCGGGCACACCTCCTGGCAGATGTCGCATCCGAACCACCAGTCGCCGGTCGTGCCGAAGAACTCGTCGGGAATGGCGCCGCGGTGCTCGATCGTGAGGTAGGCCGTACAGCGCGTCGCATCGACCGACCACGGGGTGATGGCGCCGGTCGGGCACGCATCGATGCACCGCGTGCACGAGCCGCAGATGTCGACCGGGGGCGGGGGGGCGTCGCTCGGCGCGATGTCGGCGTCGGTGACGATCTCTCCGAGCAGGTAGTAGCTTCCGAGCCGCGGGCGGATGAGAAGCGTGTGCTTGCCGATCGCGCCGAGAAGGGCGCGCGCGGCCTGCTCGCGCTCGAGGATCGGATGGATGTCGCCGGTCAACCGCGTCTGGCATTCCGGTACGCGTTCACGGATGAAGCGTCCGAGCTTCCGCAGGCGGTCGCGCACGAGGTCGTGGTAGTCCTTGCCGCGCGCGTAGCGGGCGATGCGTCCGCGCGGAGCGGCCGCGTCGCCGCCGTCCGCACGCGCGTCGACGCGGTCCGGGCGTCCATCGTGATAGCGGTCGCCGACGCAGATCACGCTCCGCGCGTTTCGCAGCAGTCGACGCACATCGCACGCATCCGCCGCGCGCTCGGCGATCCACGCCATCTCCCCATGCTTCCCGTCGGCGATCCAGCGCTCGAGCGCCTCGCGGTGCGAGGTCGGCGCCGCGCGTGCCACTCCGACGAGTGCGAAACCGAGCCGATGCGCCTCGGCCTCGATCGCGTCGCGAAGGGCGTGCGGATCGTCGGCTCGCTCCATCGCGTCTCGCCTCAGAACTTCACCGGCTCGGTGTAGAGCGGAACCACCACCGCAAGGAACCCGGCGAACAGCAGGCCGAAGGGCAGCAGTGCGAGGATCGTCGCGAGCGACATCCAGAGCATGGTCTTGCCCTTGCCCCGGATCAGCGGCACGCAGGCGGCGAGCGCGGGAATCCCGAGCACGATGCCGAGCCAGGGGTACGAGATGTACAGCGCGCCGAGTCCGCTGACCTCGACACCCTGATCTGCAGCCAGGTTCTTGAGGAGCGGCTGCAGCAGCACGCAGGCGAGCATCGCGAGGAGCACGGTGAAGACGACCATGCCGGCCTTGATGCGTCCGACGATCACCCATCCGCCCGACGGACGCGCGGCGGTTGAAGTGCCGAGACGCGCATCGACCGGCGCCTGTCGCGAGACCTGAACGGGCGGGACCCGTCGGCCCCCGCGGCCCGGAGGCGGGGGCGGCTGCGGGGGACGGGGCTCATCTGGTTCCATGTGCCAAGGGTATCGGCAGGGGACGCCGCACCGCGGAAAAAGCGGGCGTCATGAACCGGGTGGGGTCGGAGACGGGGAACGGAGATCCTTCGGTACGAAGAGGAACGGGCGGCCCTCGCGGGTCGCCCGTTCGTCAAGGTTCACATGTGGGAAGGCTCGCCCGCGTGGGGCGCGGCGTTCAGCCGCCGAATCCACCGAAGCCGCCGCCCATACCCTTCGACATCTCCTCGGCGAGCGCGGCCTGCACATCCTCCGGGGAATCGAACTCGCCCGCACGGATGCGCGCGGCGATGGCCTTCGAGGCCTTCCCGAGCGGAGCCATGAGCATCGACATCATCGGGCCCATCTGCTTGATCTGCTCGAGCTGCTCGGGATCCATGGTGGAGGTCAGGTCCGTCTTCCAGCCCGACCCGGTCTTGTTGAACACGATCTCGGTTCCATCCTCGGCCGTGAAGACCGCGCGGTCGCCGTCGATCGACTTCTTCGTGAGGCGCTGCGAGCCGCCGCCACCGAGCGCCATGCCTCCACCCGCGGCGCCACCCATGCCGCCGCCGAGCGCAGCGAGTCCCTCGTCACCCCACTTCTCGTGGAGGGCCTTCAGGAGGTCGCCCGTCGCCGCGAGCATCGATGAGGTCATGCCCTTCATCGCCTTGCCGCCGGCGGTGGAGTCGTCCATCACCGAAAGCATCATCTCGGCCGAAGTCGCGGGATCCGAGTCGTTGAGTCGGGAGACGAATGCCTCGATGTCGTCGACGCCGGCGCCCGACGACGCCATCGAACGACCGCTCGACTTCGCGCCGGCGGTCATCGCGCCCGCATCGGATTCGATCATCTGCGGCGGCGCCATGAGGGTGTCGAGCGAAGTCTCCGCGAACTGCTTCGCAGCATCCGCGGCGGCCTTCAGCGACGCGTAGGTCGGATCCTCGCCCATGTTGGCGAACATGTCGCTCGCAGCCGTCGCCTTCTCCTTGAGCGCACCCTGCAGTTCGCCCGCGATGCGCTTGATGTCGGCGAGTTCGGTCGCGGCCTTGCCGCGCACGGCCGAGACCGTGCGTCCGTGAAGCACGAAGCCCTCGAGCGACGACACCGCGAGCCGGACCTCCTCGGCCGTCACGGCGAAGCGCAGCGAGTCGCTGTCGGACTCGTTCGCGCAATTGCTGAAGTCGCCGGCGGCGGCCTCGTAGGCGGCCTTCAGCGCGCCGTTGCGCACATCGGCGATCGAGCGCAGCAGCGCGTCGGCCTGGCCGCGCATCTCGGCGGCCATGTCGCGCGCCTGCTTGGCGCGGCCATCGATGTCCGCGTCGAAGTTGTTGATGAGTTCGAGCGCCTTGTCGGCCGCGGCCTGCAGGGTCTGGCTCGCCTGCAGCTTCGCCTGCTCGACCGACGCGTCTCCGCGAAGCTTGTCGGCCTCGCTCTGCTGGTTCGCGGTGGTGAGCGCGACGGTACGCGCCTCGGCGCGCACGCCCGCGGCCTGCTCGACGAACTCGAGTCCGGCGGCGGGGGTCAACTCGCGCGCCTTGCGCACGAGTACGGCGGCTTCCTGTCCGAGTTCGCGCAGGCGCGCGGCGCCGCGGGTCGCCGAGGCCTCGAGCTGTGCGGCGGGGCCTTCGAGACCGCGCAGCGACTCCTGCGCGGCGCGGGCGCCGCGGGCGGCCGCATCGCGCATGCTTGACGAACCCGAGCGCGCCTCGGCGAGGTCGAGGTTCTCCGCGGCGTTCGCCAGGGCATCGAGGTCGGCGGCGATCTCGGCGTATCCGAGCGCAAGGCGCGCATCGTTCGCGATGCCCGACTCGAGCGCCATCGCGCGCGAGAGGGCGACCGCGCCGGCCGTGCGGTACACGCTCGCGGCGAGTCCGCGCGCAGCAGCCGTCTGGCCAGGCGTGCCACCGCTCAGCGACTTGGCCCGGTCGGCGACACCGCGAAGCGCGGCGAGCGATTCGTCGGTCGGCGAGCCGCCGAAGAGGTCGGGGTGCGCGCCGAGCGTGCTCGAGTACGAGGCGGCGACCTCGTTGAACTGACGCTCGAAGGCGCGCTGCTTCTCCATCGCGGGGTCCTCGCAGCCGGTGAGGATCACCGAGGCGAGGCAGCCGGCGGCCAGAAGGGTGAGCGAGCGCGTACGAACGGTCATGAAAGCTGACGCCATGGAACGGTCCTGGGGAACGAAGTCGATGGAATGCGCGGAGTTCGCGCAGGTTCGGGAGTGTAACGGAAGCCGCCGATCGGCGTAGCGGCCATCCCGCAGCCGATGCGACACCGCGGGGCCAGCGTTCGCGGCATTCGACGGCGTGGAACCCGCTCGGAGATCGGGGCTTGCCTTGCGGGGAGTCCGGCGAGCATCCGACCAGCATCCGACGAGCGGCGGGGGTTCGCGCTAGCGGTCCGGCCCCGAGGGCGCCACCCGGTCCGGCGACTTCAGTGATGGCGGCGTGTACTCGATCGGGTACTCGCCGCGCGGCATGCGCATCGAGCGGATCCAGTCGACGAAGTCCTCCGCGAGGCTCCGTCGGCTTCGCGTCAGCGCCGGCGACCAGCCCTTCACATCCGG
>JBEAQW010000268.1:0-5874 GCA_041163725.1 Planctomycetota bacterium | reverse complement strand
CTGCGGTGCGAACTCGAGGCGAAGGGACACGCCTTCCGCGGGCACTCCGATACGGAGGTGATCCTCCGCCTTTATGTCGAAGAGGGCGAGCGGATGCTGCCCCGCCTCAACGGGATCTTCACGATCGCGATCTTCGATGCACGTTCGGGAGATCTGCTGGTGGCTCGCGACGCGCTCGGCGTGAAGCCGCTTTACTATACGGAGGGGGAACAGGGCGTCGCCTTCTGCAGCGAGATCAAGGGGCTGATGGAACTCGCGCCCGTAGCCCGCGAACTTGACCCGACGGCGATCCACCGCTACCTGACCTTCCTCTGGTGCCCTGGCGAGGGTACGCCGCTGAAGTCGGTTCGCAAACTTCCGCCTGGCGAGGCGATGGTGCTCCGGGACGGGCGGATCGCACGGCGCTGGACCTGGTACGAGCTTCCGGTTTTTCGAGGCGTCGTCGCCGATCTCGACGAGCGCCAGTCCATCGAGGGGACCGTGGCGCATGTCCGCCGGGCGGTCGAGCGCCAGATGGTCGCGGATGTGCCCGTCGGAGCGTTCCTGTCCGGAGGGCTCGACTCCAGCGCCGTGGTCGCGTTCGCGCGCGAGCAGGCGAGCGAACTTCAGTGCTTCACGATCCGGCAGGTGGGAGGCACCGAGCAGGGGGTCACCGATGATCTGCCGTATGCGGAGAAGGTCGCCCGGCATCTCGGCGTGAAGCTCCATACCGTTGAGATCGAGGCCGATCGAATGGCGGGGGACATCGAGCGGATGATCTGGCAGCTCGACGAGCCTCTTGCCGATCCCGCTCCGCTGAATGTGCTCTATATCTGCGAACTGGCGCGCAGGCACGGGATGAAGGTGCTGCTTTCCGGTGCCGGTGGTGACGATCTCTTCACTGGGTACCGTCGTCACCATGCGGTTTTGCTCCAGCGTTACTGGGACTGGATTCCCTGCGCTGCGCGCGCTGCGCTTGAAGCCGCCGCGGGCCACCTGGATCAGCGGAGACCTTGGTCGCGAAGGCTGGCGAAGCTGACCAACGGCGCGGGTCTCGAGGGCGATGAGCGACTCGCGAACTATTTCCGGTGGGCGCGCGAACCCGATTTGTCCGCGCTCTACTCCGAGGAGATGCGTCGTGCCGTCGGCGCTCGCAGCGCGCTCGAGCCGATGCTCGAGTTCATGAAACCGCTGCCGGCCGCGCTGCCGCAGCTCGAGCGGATGCTCGCACTCGAGCAGCGCTACTTCCTCTCCGACCACAACCTCCCCTATACCGACAAGATGTCGATGGCGGTGGGCGTCGAGGTCCGCGTTCCGCTCCTTGACCTCGAACTCGTGGAGTTTGCCGCGCGCGTACCCGTTCGGTACAAGCAGCGCGGATCGGTCGGCAAGTGGGTCTTCAAGAAGGCCATGGAGCCGTATCTCCCTCACGACGTGATCTACCGACCGAAGTCGGGATTCGGCGCGCCACTCCGGAAGTGGATGCGCGACGAGTTGCGTCCTCTCGTCGGAGATCTGCTTGGCCCCGAGTCGCTCCGGAGGCGCGGACTCTTCGACCCTGGTGCCGTCAGCGCGCTGATCGAGGCCAATCAGCGCGGTACGGTCGATGCGTCCTATGTCCTGCTCTCGCTTCTCTCCATCGAGATCTGGTGCAGGCGATTCATAGATGGGCGTAGTTGATAACACTCGCCAGATCGATCTGAAAATCTGACCAAGCGGGGCGGTTTTGGATCGGGTGGTACCCATGAACCGCCGATAGAACCTTCCCGTGGCGCGACTTACGCTACGCGGTCGAGAGGTCCCACCCGTGAAACAGATCCTGCAGTCCCTCAAGAACGGCGCGACCGAGGTCGCCGAGGTTCCGTGCCCCGCCACCAAGCGTGGCCACCTGCTCGTGCGCTCGACACGGACGCTTGTCTCGGTCGGCACCGAGCGCATGCTCGTCGAGTTCGGCAAGGCCGGCTGGCTCGAGAAGGCGCGTCAGCAGCCCGACAAGGTTCGGATGGTCCTCGACAAGATCAAGACCGACGGCCTCATGCCCACGCTCGAGGCCGTGTTCAACAAGCTCGACCAGCCGCTGCCGCTCGGCTACTGCAATGTCGGCCGTGTGATGGAGGTCGGAAGCGGACTCGTCGGCTACGCGCCCGGCGACCGCATGGTGTCGAACGGGAAGCACGCCGAGGCGGTGTGCGTTCCGATCAACCTGACGGCTCGCGTGCCCGACAATGTCTCGGACGACGAGGCGGCGTTCACCGTGCTTGGCGCCATCGCGCTGCAGGGAATCCGTCTCGTGCAGCCCACGCTCGGCGAGACCGTGGTCGTGACCGGCCTCGGGCTCATCGGACTCGTGACCGTGCAGCTTCTCCGCGCCCACGGATGCCGCGTGCTCGGACTCGACTTCGATCCCGAGAAACTCGCGCTCGCGCGGAAGTTCGGCGCCGATGTCGTGAATCTCGCCGCGGGCGAGGATCCCGTGAAGGCGGCGCAGGCCTACTCGCGCGGTCGCGGCGTCGATGCGGTCATCATCACCGCCGCGACGAAGTCGAACGAGCCCATGCATCAGGCGGCGCTCATGTGCCGCAAGCGTGGCCGGATCGTGCTCGTCGGCGTGACCGGGCTCGAGCTCTCGCGCGCGGACTTCTTCGAGAAGGAACTCACCTTCCAGGTCTCGTGCTCGTACGGCCCCGGCCGGTACGACCCGAACTACGAGGAGCGCGGAAACGACTATCCCGTCGGCTTCGTCCGCTGGACCGAGCAGCGCAATTTCGAGGCCGTACTCGACATGATGTCGGACGGCAGGCTCGATGTGAAGCCGCTGATCTCGCACCGCTTCGCGATCGGCGAGGCGGAGCAGGCCTACGAACTCGTCGGTGGCGCGGCCCCGAGCCTCGGCATCCTGCTCGAGTATCCGGACGCCGACGCGAAGTCCGACGCCGAGATCCGACGCACCACCGTCGAGCTGCCGCGCGCCGCCGCCGGCGCGCCGCCCGCGCGTGGAAACGCATCGATCGGCTTCATCGGATCGGGCAACTACGCGACCGCCGTGCTGATCCCCGCCTTCAAGGAGTCGGGTGCCCGCCTGCGTACCGTCGCCTCGAGCGGCGGCGTGAGCGGCGTGCACGCCGGACGCAAGTTCGGCTTCGAGGCGACCACCACCGACACCGACGGCGTGTTCGCCGACCGCGATGTCAACGCGATCGTGATCTCGACACGGCACGACACGCACGCACGCATGGTCTGTCAGGCGCTCGAGGCGGGCAAGCATGTGTTCGTCGAGAAGCCGATCGCGCTCCGCACCGAGGAACTGCGGTCGATCGAGGCCGCCCGCGCTGCATGCGGCGACAAGCCGCCCATGGTCATGGTCGGCTTCAACCGCCGTTTCGCACCGCAGGTCGCGAAGCTCAAGTCGCTCCTCGCGGGCGCGACGGGCCCGAAGTCGTTCGTCATGACCGTAAACGCCGGTGCGATTCCCAGCGAGCACTGGACGCAGGACCGCGAGGTCGGCGGCGGGCGCATCGTCGGCGAAGGCTGCCACTTCATCGATCTCCTGCGGTTCCTCGCGGGCGAGCGGATCACGAGCGTGCGCGCGCACGCGATGGAGGCCGCCAACGACGACACCGTCTCGATCCAGCTCGGCTTCGCCGACGGCTCGATCGGCACGGTGCACTACTTCGCGAATGGGTCGAAGGCCTTCCCCAAGGAACGGGTCGAGGTCTTCGCGAAAGGGCGCGTGATTCAGCTCGACAACTACAGGAAGATGACGGGCTTCGGCTGGCCCGGATTCTCGAAGATGAACCTCTGGCGACAGGACAAGGGGCAGAAGGCCTGCGCCGCCGCGTTCATCAACGCGGTCGCCGGAGGTGGCGCATCGCCCATTCCGTTTGAGGAGATCATCGAGGTCGCCGAGGCCACCATAGCCGCGGCCGATCTCGCACGCACCAGCCGCTGAACCCGGCAACCGATGCAGCCGCAGGCCAGAGTCATGAGCACGATCCTCGTCGACATCATCGCAGGCGCCCGTCCGAACTTCATGAAGATCGCGCCGATCATCCGCGCGATCAAGTCGCGCGAGGCGGAGGGTGGTCCGATCCGCTACCGGCTCGTTCACACGGGCCAGCACTACGACGAGAAGATGTCGGGCGACTTCTTCCGGCAGCTCGGCATCCCCGCGCCCGATGTCAACCTCGAGGTCGGCTCGGGCACGCAGGCCGAGCAGACCGGATCGATCATGACGCGCTACGAGAAGCTCCTTCTCGAACGGAAGCCCGCGCTCTGCCTCGTCGTCGGCGATGTCACGAGCACGATGGCCTGCGCGATCGCCGCGCAGAAGCTGTGCGTCAAGGTCGCGCATGTCGAGGCCGGCATCCGCTCGGGCGACTGGACGATGCCCGAGGAGATCAACCGGATGGTGACCGACTCGATCACCAACTACTTCTTCACGACCAGCGCGCACGCGAACCGCAACCTGCGCCATGCGGGCATCGGCGACGACCGCGTGTTCTTCGTGGGCAACACCATGATCGACACGCTGCTCGCGAACATGGACCGTCTCTCGAAGCCCGCGTTCTTCGACGAGCTCGGACTGAAGCCGCGGTCGTACTTCGTGATGACCATGCACCGGCCGGCGAATGTCGATTCGGGCAGCACCTTCACGAAGCTCCTCGACGCGATCATCGCCGGCACGCGCGGCGAGCCCGTGGTGTTCCCCGTCCATCCGCGCACGGCCAAGACGATGCGCGAGATGGGTGCGCTCCCCGAGAGCCTCAAGCTCGTCGATCCGCAGCCGTACCTCGAGTTCAACTACCTCGTGAAGCACGCGAAGGCGGTCATCACCGACTCGGGCGGCATCACCGAGGAGACGACCGTGATGGGCGTTCCCTGCCTGACCATGCGCGACAACACCGAGCGGCCCGAGACGGTCGAGATCGGCACGAACGAACTCATCGGGACGAACCCCGCGGCGCTCAGGCCCGCGCTCGACCGCCTGTTCGACGGCGCATGGAAGAAGGGCGCGGTGCCCGAACTGTGGGACGGCAAGACGAGCGCGCGCATCGTCGCGCATCTCGAGAAGGTCCTCGCTTCGTAGATGAATCCGCTCGCGAAGGCGATCCGGTTGTGGCACACGGTCCGGTGGCTCAAGCCGGTCCAGGTGTACGGCCGCGTACGCTTCCGTCTCTCGCGGCCAAAGCCCGATCTGCGCGCCGCACCCGCCGTGCGCACGACCGTCGGCGCGTGGGTCGAGCCCGCGCATCGCGAACCGAGCATGATCGCGGCATCGCAACTGCGATTCCTCGGCGAGGAGCGCGACCTCGACGCGCATGGATGGGACGACCCTTCGCTCGCGAAGCTCTGGCGGTACAACCTGCACTACTTCGACGACCTCGTCGCACACGGTGCGTCGGAACGCGCCGCGTGGCACCGTGCGCTGATCGCGCGATGGATCGCGGAATGTCCGCCCGTGCGGGGCACCGCGTGGGAGCCGTATCCGATCTCATTGCGCGTGGTGAACTGGATCAAGTGGCTGCGTGCGGGCAATCCCCCCGTTCCCGGCATGCTCGACAGCCTCGCCGCGCAGGTGCGCCATCTCTCGCGCCGCCTCGAGTGGCATCTCCTCGGCAACCATCTCTTCGTGAACGCGAAGGCACTCGTGATCGCGGGCCTGTACTTCGAGGGGGAGGAGGCCGACCGCTGGCGTGCGATGGGCTGGCGCATCCTCCGAGCGGAGATCCCCGAGCAGATCCTTGCCGATGGCGGCCAGTTCGAGCGTTCACCCATGTATCACGCGCTGGCGGTCGAGGACATGCTCGACCTCCTGAACGCGATGGGATGCCACGCAGGGGTTTCCTCCGAAGCCGACCTTCGACTGGTGTCCGAGCGCATTCCCGCGATGCGCCG
>JBEAQW010000267.1:0-3984 GCA_041163725.1 Planctomycetota bacterium | reverse complement strand
TGCGCGATGGCCAGCTGCGCCTCTGCTCGATGAAGCCGCGCGTGGCCGAAGGCTTCGCGATCACCAAGTTGAACAGGCTGTTCTCGATCCACGACGACTTCGAGTCCGCCGCCGCCAGCTTCCAGTGACCTCGGCCGAACGATGGCTTCGCCCACGCCCCCGTTCCACTGCGATGTCACCCTGCGCGAACTGCGCGAGGGGTTGGCTTCCGTCCAGGCGACGATCGCCGAGGCCCTGGCCGCACACGGGTACGAGGAAGGCGCGGTGTTCGCCATCCGGCTCGCCCTCGAGGAGTCGATCGTGAACGCGTTCCACCATGGAAACCGCGACGATCCGAAGAAGCAGGTCTTCGTGCGCGCGTGGATCGACGATGACGAGGCGCGGTTCGAGGTCGAGGACCAGGGACCGGGTTTCGACCCCGCGGCGATTCCCGATCCGACCGAGGACGAGAACATCGAGATCCCCTCGGGGCGCGGCGTCATGCTGATCCGCGCGTACATGCACGAGGTCGAGTTCGTGAAGCCGGGCAACAGGCTGCGGATGCGCTACACGAAGGGTGAGCCGATTCCGGGCGCCTCGGCTTCATCGTGAGCCGCGCCGGGCATCGCTGGCGGCATCGCTGGTGGAATCGATTGTGGCCGCAGTTGTGGCCTCAGTTTTGGCTTCGAAGGATGCCTCGAGCATAAAGTCGTAGACCGTCGCGCCCGTCGGGCGGATGAGTTCCCCGGCCTCGTCGAACGCAGGTGCGTAGCGGACGAATCTCCAGTCGTGCAGGACGATCCAGCAGCGCGCGCGAACAGTGTGCGTACCCGGTGAGAGCGTGCCGAGGTCGGTGCGGAACTCGAGCTGCTCGACCGGAAGCGCGGGCAACTGACCGTTGACACGCCACCAGTCGTCGAGATCGTCGTGGAAGAGCGACCACTCCGCGGGCGCCGACCACGGGCCGTCGTCGATGCTCGCACCGCCATACACGAGACGAGGCGTGCCGCTGTGCGAGAGGATGACCGCCCCGAATGCGGGTTGCACAATGGCGGTTGCGCGGCCATCGCGCTCCTCGATCTCCAGCGTCGCCTGCACGATCGCACGGGCCGCGGCTTCCGTCGTGATGGGTGTCAGCTTGCCGGCCTTCGCGGCGCGGGCGAGGAACGCGAAGTCAAGGAGCGGCTTCGGGCCATCGGGGACGGCGCAGGCGATCAGCAGGCGCGCAGCATCGTCGACTTCCGCCTGCGTCATCGTGGCGGGGTCGAGCGCGTCCCAGTAGCGCGAAGGCGGCCTGAGATTGGTCCAGAGCAACTCGCGGATCGGTGCCGGGAGCACGCCGATGAGCGCGTCCTGCGCGAAGATCAGCGGAAAGACCGCGGCCACGAGCAGCGGCGGAATGAGCATGCGGGTCCACGGCGCGCGCTCGAGTCGCCGGATCGACGCAGGCTTCGTGAGATCGGCGCCGCACTCCGGGCAGCGTGACGGCCTGTCGCCTGCGCAGAGCTGTCCGCAGGCCGCGCAGCGTGGCGGCCCGGGGCGCACCATCGGACCGACGAGGAGCAGCGCCGGACCGATGATGAGGTAGGGCCAGCATCCTCCGATCATCCCCAAGAGGGCCCAGCGCGGGACCAGTAGGAACGCGACGGCAAGCAGCATCGCACCGACGGCGATCTTGACGGCGATCCATGGGAGCGACGCGCGCAGCCGCTGGAGCGCGGTCGCGTTGGGATCGTTGGTGGCGATGAGCGATGCGTGGAAGGCGCGCCGGAAGGGTGCGATCAGGCGTTGCGTGATCGGCTGCCTGCGGGCCGACGCGCGCAACGCCGCGAGCGCCCGCGCGCGGTCGGCGATCGCGCCGCGTGGTCCCGCCTCCCAGTAGGCCAGAAGCGTCGGCTGGTCGACACGCGACAGCCCGTGTCGTGCGCATGGCTGTGCATCGACGCGTACGCGGCACCAGGGGCAGACGCAGCCCTGCGACTCCCACACGAGCGGACGGAGCGTCTCGGAGCGCCGCCGCATCACGCGCGCCCAGATGTCGAACGAGATGAGGAACGCGATGAAGAGGATGCCGAAGGTCCGGAATCCCCAGCGGATCGAACTTGGCGCCGTCGAAGTCGCGAACTGCTCGATGATGTCCGCCCCGAAGAAGAGCAGGATGCCGAACAGGACGCCGAGCACGGAGACGGCGATGCCGAACCAACTCGCTCTCGGGCTCGCGGCGCCGTATCCGTCCCACTCGCCCTTCGAGATGGTCCACGCGCGGAAGGAGGGATCGCCCGGCTCGAGATCCGCCATGCGTGCAGTGTACGGCGGTGCACCTTGATTCACGAAACGGGAACCGCGTGCAGACTTCCGCGGCGGTGCACGCCCTGCGTACGCCACCTCGACGACCACCGGCGGCCTCCGCCGACAGCCGTCCGGATCAGCGCGCGATGGCCTCTGCCCGCGTCTCGCGCAGCACCGTCACCTTGATCTCGCCCGGGAAGGTCATCTCGGCCTCGACGCGCTTGGCGATCGCTTCGGCGATCTGGAACGCGGTCGTGTCGTCGGCCTTCTTGGCGTTGAGGATCACGCGGATCTCGCGGCCCGCCTGGATCGCGTGCGCCTCGTCGACATGAGGCTGCTCGCGCGCGATCGCCTCGAGCTGCTCGAGGCGCTTGATGTACATCTCCATCGACTCGCGCCGTGCGCCGGGCCGCGCGCCCGAGATCGCGTCGGCCGCCATGACGATCGGCGTGTACGCCGTGGTCGCGGGGATGTCGCCGTGGTGCCCACCGCACGCGTTCAGTACGGCCTCGCTCTTCTCGCCGTACTTCTTGAGGAACTCCATGCCGATCGCGGGGTGGCCACCCTCCATCTCGTGGTCCATCGCCTTGCCGATGTCGTGGAGGAGTCCGGCGCGCCGCGCGATCGAGCCGTTGAGACCGAGCTGGTCGGCGATCATCTGCGAGAGGAACGCGACCTCGATCGAGTGGCGCAGCACATTCTGGCCGTAGCTCGTGCGGAAGTGCATCTTGCCCAGGGCCTCGATGACCTTCGGGTGCAGTCCGCGCACATCGGCCTCGACGACCGCCTCGTTGCCGGTCTTGACGACCTTCTCCTCGATGTCGCGCTTCGTCTGCTCGACGAGCTCCTCGATGCGCGTCGGGTGGATGCGTCCGTCGGCGACGAGCCGCTGCAGCGCCTCGGCGGCGATCGCCTGTCGCACGCGGTCGAAGCACGACACGCTGATGACGCCCGGCGTGTCGTCGACGAGGATGTCGGCGCCCGTCGCCTTCTCGATCGCGCGGATGTTGCGGCCCTCGCGACCGATGATGCGGCCCTTCATGTCCTCGCTCGTGATCTTGATCGAGCGGACGGTCGACTCGCCGACATTCTCGGCGGCGTAGCGCTGGATCGCCATGAGCGTGATCTCGCGCGCCTTGCCCTTCGCCTCCTGCTCGGCCTCGTCGAGGATCTTCTGGCGAAGCGCCGAGCCGTCGTGCTCGCTCTCCTGGCGCACCTCGGCGAGATAGAGCTCGCGCGCCTCGTCGCGCGACAGGCCGGAGGCCTTCGACAGCGCGTTGCGCAGTTCGTTGCGGGTGCGCTCGTTCTCGGCGACCGCCTTCTGGATCGACTCCTCCTTCTTCGCGAGGTCGGCCTCGCGCGAGTCGATCTTCTGCTCGCGCTGGCCGATCGTCTCGAGCTTGCGGTCGAGCGTCTCCTCGCGCTTGGCCGCGCGCGCGAGGCTCTCGTCGAGCTTCGCCTGCGTGACCTTCGCCTCCTGCTCGACGGACGAGCGCTTCTCGTTGGCCTTCTTCTCGGCGGCGAGCTCGATCTCGCGTGCCTTCTTCTCGGCCTCGCTGCGCACCGCGTCGGCCGCGAGCTCGGCCTGCGACTTGGCGTCGGCGAGCATGCGGTCGGCCTCGGCGCGGGCACTCTTGATACCGCGGCCCGAGGCGAGGCTCAGGATGGCGATTCCGACCACGGCGCCCACGATGAGCGCGATTCCGGCGGCGATGA
>JBEAQW010000266.1:0-13127 GCA_041163725.1 Planctomycetota bacterium | reverse complement strand
ACTGGAACTGCGCGCATCGTTCGATGGCCTGCGCGACTCCTACAACGCCGCGATCGCCGGTCATCGCATCGCGCCGCTCTCCGCGAGCGAACTTCCCTTCTGGTCGCTCGACCGTGCCTCGAGCGGGCGCGATGCACTGCACGCGGGCGAGGACGCGGGCGAGGACGCGGAACTCGTCGCGCCGCGCGCTCTCGCCCTCACCGCCATCGCGCGGCTCGTGCTCTGCGACACCTTCATCCACGGCACGGGCGGTGGACGCTACGACCTCGCCATGGAGCGCTGGATCGCGGACGCCTTCGGCGAGGAGGCGCGCGGAGCGCTCGCGCCGATGAAGGTCGCCACCGCGACGCGCCTGGCACCCCTCGCCGGATTCGTACCGGCGTTCGACCCCGCCGCCACCCCGACCGCGCTCCGCACGCTCGAGCAGGACCCATTCGACGACGATGGCGCGACCAAGCGCGCGCTGCTCGGCGCGATCACGGGCACGCGGGCGCAAAGGCGCACCGCCTATCTCGCGATGCGCAGGAGGATCGTGGATGCGCGCGCCAGCCGCACCGGCGAACTCGACGTTCTGCGCCAGCGCATCGCCGCAAACCGCGACGCGCTCGCCGCGCACGCGCTCGCGACCGACCGCACCTGGCCGTTCCCGTTCACCGTTCGCTGAGACGATGTGCACGCGACGGTCCGTCCGCGCGGCGCACTGGTCGCGCAGCAGCGACCGCAGGCGGCTCGGTTCGAAGCGCAACCGCTGTACGCTGCGCGCGACTGTCCGCACCGGCGGAGCAGCGAGACGACCTGCCACCCACCGCCCGCCCTCGCCGGTGGAGCCGAGGATCACAGCATGCCCATCCCGTCCAAGAGTGCACCCACGAAGATCGCCGCAAGCGAGTGGCAGACGCCCGGAGCGGCACTCCGCGGCCTGCTCGAGGGGAAGAACCTGAACACCGGCGTCACGCTGATCCGCTATGTCACCGATGTGGTCGGCCAGGGGCCGACGCTGCATGTCCATCCCTACGACGAGATCTTCACCATCACCGAAGGGCGCGCGCGCTTCACGGTCGGCGACAGGACCATCGACGCGGAGGCTGGCGACATCGTCCTCGGACCCGCGAATGTGCCGCACGGCTACCAGAACCTCGGCCCCGGACGACTGGACACGCTCGACATCCATCTCAGCCCCGAGTGGATCCAGTACAACCTCGCGAGCGGCTGGGACGAGTCGAGCGTCCTCGTCTCCGCCCGGTCCAAGGTCGATCCCGACGCACACGGCTGAGGGCGCCGCGACGCGGCGGAGTCTGCAGCCGGCGCGTCGAGGGACATCGCAGGGGACGCTCGACACGGCGGGCTCATCGTGCCGATGGAGAGGACCATGCCCCTGCCGAAGCACGCCGACCTGATCTACGACGTGGGAATGCACAAGGGCGAGGACAGCGACTTCTATCTGCGGAAGGGCTTCCGTGTCGTCGCGTTCGAGGCGGATCCGGAGCTCGCCGCCCATTGCAGGGATCGCTTCGAGCGATTCGTCCAGTCCGGGCAGCTGCTCATCATCGAGGGCGCGATCGTCGACCAGCGCACGCTCGCGGAGGGAAACCGCGTGTCGTTCCACAGGAACCGCGACAACTCCGTCTGGGGGACGGTGCACAGCGACTGGGCGCGGCGCAACGAGCGGCTCGGCACCGCGAGCGACCTGATCGAGGTCGATGCCATCGACTTCGCGGAGGTCCTGCGACGGACGGGCATGCCGCACTACATGAAGATCGACATCGAGGGCGCGGATATGGCATGCGTCGAGGCGCTGCGGCGGTTCGACACGCGGCCCGACTACATCTCGATCGAATCGGACAAGTCGAGCTTCGCCGGGATCAGGCGTGAGATCGAGGTGTTGCGCGAGCTCGGCTACGACCGCTTCCAGGCCGTGGAGCAGTCGACGATCCACCGGATCCAGCGACCGCCCCGCCCCGCGAGGGAAGGCGCCTACATCGAGCATCGGTTCGAGAGAGGTTCGTCCGGCCTCTTCGGTGCGGAGCTGGACGACAAGTGGTGCACGACCGGGGCCATGCTGCGCCGATACAGGCTCATCCGGCTGGGCTATGTGCTCGAGGGCGATGACGGCATCGCGCGTGCATGGAGATTTCCGGGATCCTCGAGGCTCCGCTTCCTGCTGCGGCGCGTACTCGGCAGTCTCACCGGAGCCACCGTGCCGGGCTGGTACGACACGCACGCGCGTCACCGAAGCGCCGGGCGCTCCTGACTTCCATCGATCCGCGTCGCGCCGCACGATGGCTCAGACGAGCGGATCGGGACGGTAGATCTTCGACTCGAGCGCCCAGACCTTGTCGGTCCACTCACCGCCACCGGCGAACTCGCGCTTGGCGGCGGTGATGCCCGCCTGCGTCTTCGCATCGAGGTTGTCGAGCATGGCCACGAAGATCGCCTCGGGGGTCGCGGGAATCCGCGCCGCGCCGTTCTCGAGCGAGCCATGGTGCGAGATGAGGATGTGCTGGAGCACGCGCAGCGTCTCGCCCGGCAGCTTCTCGACCTTCGATGCGTGCGCCGCCTTGATCTGCAGCCAGACCGCCCCGCGCACGATGTGCCCGACGAGCTGGCCCTCGGTCGTGTAGCTGAAGCCACGCTCCCAGTCGAGCTCGACGGTCTTGCCGAGATCGTGCACGAACAGCGAGAAGAGCACGATGTCGCGGTTGAGCGCGGGATAGAGCGGGAGCATGCGGTCCGCGAGCTCCATCATCTGGTGCGTGTGCTCGAGCAGTCCGCCGATCCAACCGTGATGCACGCTCATCGCCGCGGGCGCGGTGCGGAAGTCCTCCATCAGCCGCTCGTCGGAGAGATACTGCTCGGCGAGCGCACGCATCGCGGGATGCTCCATCGAGCGCAGCAGGTCGCCCACGCGCGCATACATCGCATCGATGTCCTTCGTCGTCGAGGGAAGCAGCGAGCGCATCTCCTCGGCGGTCACCTCGCGGGCCTCGAGCTGCTCGATGATGAGCTGCACCTGCCCCTGGTAGGCCTGCGTGGACCCGCGGAGGAACACGAAACCCGTGCGCGTGACCGCATCGAACTGCGGCTCCTCGAAGCTCCACGCGCGCGCGGAGATCTCGCCGCTGGCATCGCGGATCATGCACTTCAGGTAGGGCTTGTTCGTGCGCGTCTGCGCGAGCTGCGGATTCACGATCGAGTACACGCCCTCGACATAGGTGCGGTCTCCGAGCGTGGCCACGCGCTGGTGATCTTGCTGCATCGGGGCAATGTAGCCGCAGCCCGACTGGCCGTGCCGCCGCCGGACGCCACCAGCGGGTGCAGCGATCCGGTGTCGCGATCCGGTGTCCCGATCAGGCGCGGCGCATCGCGCCGAGTACATCGGGCACGAGGTCCGCGATCTCGTGCGCGAGCGCGCCCGCATCGCCGTGCCGATCGCGCCACAGGTCGCCTGCGCGCGCATGCAGTTCGACCGCGAGCGCCGCGAGACCCGCCACCGGCTCGGGCCCCGACCGCGCGAACTGCGCGAGCAATCCCCCCGCGATCCCCGCGAGCACATCGCCGCTTCCACCGGTCGCGAGCGCCGCGTTCCCCGCGTCGCAACGCCAGCAGCGCAGCCCGTCGCTCGTGACCGTTCCCGCACCCTTGAGCACGACCACGGCACCGAGCCGCTGCGCGAGCATGATCGCCGCGGATGGCCGCGTCGCGCGCTCGATGCAGTCGATATCGAGCGCGAGCGATTCGGCGAGCACGGCCGCCTCGCCGGGATGCGGCGTGAACACCGTGGTCGCCCGCAGGTCGAGCGCGGCATCCGCGTGCGACGCGAAGTGGCGAATCGCGTCGGCGTCGACGACCATCGGCTTTCCCTCCATCGTGAGAAGCCGCATGACCATCTGTCCGGCCTCCGCGCTCGGACCGAGCGCCGGACCGATGACGAGCGCGCCCGCCTCCGGAAGCGCCGTGTCGATCGCCTCCGCCGCCGCGGACGGACGAAGCACGCCGGAACCATCCGTCGGGAGCGGCACGACCGTCGCCTCGGGCAAGACCATGAGCGCCTCGTGCGCGAGCGGTTCGGGCACCGCCGCCACGACGCGCCCTGCGCCCGCGCGCAACGCACCTCGCGCGGCGAGCATCGCACCACCGAGCATCTGCCGTGGGCCGTGCGCACAGCCACCGATCACGAGCACGGTGCCGAAGGTCCCCTTGTGCCCTGCCGCCGCGCGCGCGGGAAGTTCAGGGAGCGGTTCGAACTCGATCGCGTTCATCGCGCGCGCTCCGGCGGTGCCTCGGGCGCGTCGCGCATCACGCGGATCGCGACGCCACCGATCAGCGAGAGCGCGCGGGCGAACGCGGGATCCGATGCACCTCCCGAAAGGTCGCTCGTCGCAACGAGGAGGTGACCCGCATGGAATCCTCCGCCGCCAGCCCCGAGCGTCGCATCGAGATCGCGCCACTCGGCCCGTGGCGCGCCACCGTTTCCGGAAGCGTCGGCACCGGACTCGTCGAGAAGCGCCTGCGTCCAGAGATGCCACCCCCACCCCGGCCCCTTGCCGCCGAGATCGGGCACATACACGAGTCCGCTCGCGACCCTCGACGGCGTTCCATCGATCCGCAGCAGCGCCGCGAGCAGCACCGCGTGCTCGGTGCAGTCGCCGCTCCGCGTGCGCGCGGCCTCGCTCGCCGAGCCGAATGCAGTCGCGAGGTTCTTCGCGCGCAGGTGCCTCGCGACCGCGGCGCGAAGCGCCTCCGCGCGCTCGGCCTTCGTCGCGCCGTTCCGCTGCCGTACCGACGCGTGCAGCGCGCGCACATCGGGATGGTCCGAGTCGATCAGCTCCCCCGCCTTCATCCACCGTGGATCCGTCCGATCGCCCGGTTCCGCTGCGCTTCCGCGCCCGACCTCGACACGCACGATCCCGCGCGAAGGCCCCGTGCGCTCGAAGCGCTGCGCGCCGCAGTCGGGAAGATCGATCAGATCGCCCGCCGTCGCCTCGACCTCGAGGGCGAGCGCCGAGCGCATCGCGCGATCGGCGATCCGCTCCGACGAGATGAAGGTCCCCGCGAGCAGATCGAAGCGCGCACCGCGATACGCGGCGTCGGCCTCGTCCCTCGTCACACGCCGCGACAGGAGCTCGCCGAGCCCGAGAGGCGTTGCGCTCTCCTGCACGATGCCCTCGGCGTCGTAGAGCTCGGTCGCGGTCACGGGCTGCAGGCTGTTGCGAACCTCGTAGCGCACGAGCCGCACGGCCCGCCCGTCGATGCCTCGTTCGATCTCCCCCAGCCGCTTCATCGCGATCTCCGCGATCACGAAGCCCGACTGGACATCGAGCGTGCGGTAGCGGATCTCGCCGGCCTTCGCCTCGCCGCGCGCCTTCACGAAGGCGGCAACCTCGCGGGGCGTCAACCAGTCCCCGTCGGGAAGCTCCCGCATCTCGCGCGCGTCGCCGCGCTCGAGCCAGGCCTTGCGGGACCCTTCGAAGACGAACCGCAGCGTGTCCGCGCCGCGTTGCGCGACGAGCGCCTCGATCGGCTCTCCACGCGCGCTCTCCACGAAGGTCGAGGTCAGGTCGATCACGGTCTCCTCGCCGAGCCGCGTGAAGCGCATCTCGATCCGCGACACCGTGCGCACGCGCTCGCCGCTGCGCTCGACGCGCTCATGCGTGCGTCCGCACGGATGTCCCGCGAGCGACAGCGCATGGAAGTGCTCCTCGACGAGCGTCCAGTCCGCGCGCTCCGCCGATGCGCCCGCCTTCGGAGGGGCCGCAGGCGCGGCCGCCGGCCACGCGGCGAGCACGAGCACCGCGGCGAGGAGCGCGGACCGGATCGAACCCGGACGCGCCGTCGCGCGGCGCAGGATCACCCGTTCTTCCCTTCCCCGGCCGTCTCGGTGGCGCCCGGCGCCATCGACTTCAGCAGCGGGAACAGGATCACATCGCGGATCGACGCGCTGTCGGTCATCAGCATGACGAGGCGGTCGATGCCGATGCCGAGTCCGCCCGCCGGCGGCATGCCGACGCGCAGGGCCTCGATGAAGTCCTCGTCGAGCGAACGGAAGGTCGACTCCTCGTCGTCCGCGCCCTTGAGCTGCTCGGTGAACTTCGCCAGCTGGATGTCGGGATCGTTCAACTCCGTGTACGCGGGCCCGATCTCCATGCCGCCGATGAAGATGTCCCAGCGCTCGCAGATCGATGGATCCTTGCGGCTCGGCCGAGTGAGCGGACTCACCGCACTCGGATAGTCGGTCACGAAGGTCGGCCTGCATGGATCGATCAGGGCCTCGGCCGCCTCCTCGAACACCTCGTTCACGACCAGCCAGTCGTCGAGCTTCGCCTCGTGGTGGAGGCCCAGCTCGCGCGCCTTCGCGCGCACGCGCGCGAAGTCGCGCATCTCGACGCCGGTCGCGCGCATGAAGAGCTCCTCGAAGCGGACGCGCACGAACGGCTTCGCGTAGTTGATGTCGAGCTCGCCCCACGGAAGGATCGGCCCGCCCTCGGCTCCGCCGGCAGTCACGCGCAGACCAGCGGCCTGCCGCTCGGCGACCATCGCGACGGCGAGCTCGTGGATGAGGCTCTCGGTGAGCTCCATCATCGTGCCGTAGTCGCCGAAGGCCTCGTAGACCTCCATCGCGGTGAACTCGGGATTGTGCGAGCGGTCGATGCCCTCGTTGCGGAAGTTGCGGTTGATCTCGTAGACCTTCCGCATGCCGCCGACCATGCAGCGCTTGAGGTAGAGCTCGGGAGCGATCCGCATGAAGAGCGGCATGTCGAGCGCATTGTGATGCGTGGTGAACGGACGCGCCGCCGCGCCGCCGGCGAGCGGCTGCAGCACGGGCGTCTCGACCTCGAGGAAGCCGCGCGCGTCCATGAAGCGGCGGATGCGCGACACGATCCGCGCGCGCATCGCGAACACCTTCGCCGTCTCGGGGTTCGCGTACATGTCGACGTAGCGCCGGCGGTAGCGGAGCTCCGGGTCGGAGAGACCGTGCCACTTCTCGGGCGGAGCCGCGAGCGACTTCGCGCCGAGCGACACGCGCGTCGCCCAGATGCAGACCTCGCCCTTCTGCGTGCGTCCGATCGGACCTTCCGCCACGAGGATGTCGCCGTAGTCGGCGCTCTTCGCGAGATCGAACTCCGCGGTACCGAGCGCCGACTTCGAGACGCTCACCTGCAGGTCGCCCGTCGCGTCGCGCAGGAAGAGGAACACGAGCTTGCCCATGTCGCGGTGCTGCACGACCCGGCCCGCGACCTTCACGCACTCGCGCGTGTCCGCCGCCGTGCCACCGCTCGCCTTCGCCTCCCTCGCGGCGGCGTCGTAGGCGGCGTGCGCCTCCTCCGAGAACCTTGCGCGCGCGTCCGCGAGGGGAAGCAGTCCGTCCTCACGCTGGCCGTAGGGCTCGAAGCCGAGTTCCTCCCGGAAACGACGCATCTTCGCCCGTCGCGCCGCGACGATCTCGGACTCGGAGACTTCAGGCACGGCATCCTGCGGTGTGGCCTCTGGCATAGGACGGGAATCCTAGCAAGAGTGGACTATCCCCTTCGTACCCGAGCGCGTTTGCGCTACGCTGCCCGACTTCGAACGGAATCCCCCATGTCACCCTCGACGCGTCGACTCGGCATCCTCACTGGCGGCGGCGACTGCCCCGGCCTCAACGCAGTCCTCCGCGCGGTCGCAAAGACCGCGATCCTTCAGTACGGGATCGAGGTCGTCGGCATCGAGGACGGCTTCCAGGGCCTGATCGAGCACCGGGTCCGTCCGCTCGGACTGAAGGATGTCTCGGGCATCCTCACCCGCGGCGGCACGATCCTCGGCTCGAACAACAAGGCGAACCCCGCCCGCTACTGCACCGGCCGGAAGCCGGACGGCACGCCGATCTGGGAGGATGTCACCGACAAGTGCCTCACCACCATCCGGCGCGAGCGCCTGGACGCGCTCATCGTGATCGGCGGCGACGGCACCATGGCTTGCGCGGCCCCCATCGCCGCCGCGGGCGTGAATGTCATCGGCGTTCCCAAGACGATCGACAACGACCTCGTCGGATCCGAGATCACCTTCGGCTTCCTGACCGCCGTCGCGACCGCGACGGATGCGCTCGACCGGCTTCATTCGACCGCCGACAGCCATCACCGCGTCATGGTGTGCGAGGTCATGGGACGCAACGCCGGCTGGATCGCGCTCACCGCGGGCGTCGCCAGCGGCTCGGATGTCATCCTGCTTCCCGAGATCCCGTTCGATCTCCGCACCATCGCCGACGACATCGAGCGGCGCATGCGCGGGCCGGGCTTCGCGATCGTCGTCGTCGCCGAGGGCGCGCGCCCCGCGAACGGCCAGCAGGTCGTCGGACGCTACGACCCGACGAGTCCGGACCCGATCCGCTTCGGCGGCATCGGCAACCTCGTCGCGACCGAGATCTCCGACCTCACCGGCATCGAGACGCGGACCACCGTGCTCGGCCACATCCAGCGCGGCGGCGCCCCGATCGCCGCCGACCGGATCCTCGCGACCAACTTCGGCTTCCATGCGATGGCCGTGCTCGCGAGCGGCAAGCGGAACCGCATGGTCGTGCGCGAGAACAACATCTTCGACGACATCGACCTGTTCGAGACCGTCGGCAAGCAGCGGCTCGTGCCCGTCGATCACCCGCTGATCGCCGCCGCGCGCGCGGTCGGAACGAGCTTCGGCGACGGCGCGGGCTCGATCGTCGCGAAGCCGATCCCGACCGCGGTGTTCTGACCGCGGCACCGGGGCGAAGGCTCCCGCACCCCGCCCGTCAGGCGACCCGTCCGAACGATTACGATGCCCAGCGGCGGCGACGGTCGGCGACCACCCCGCCGGAAGAAAGATGGACCCAGCGATCTTCCTCGATCGAGACGGCACGCTCGTGCCCGATGACGCCAACGCAGGCGTGCCCGCGCGGCTGACGCTCCTCGACGGCGTCGCGCCGTCGCTGCGACGACTTCGCGACGCGGGCTTCCGCCTCGTGGTCGCGACGAACCAGGGAGGCGTCGCGCACGGCCGGTTCACCGAACGCGAGGTCGATGCGTTCCACACGCGGCTCAGCGAACTCCTCGACGAGCAGACGGGCGTCGAGCGCACGATCGAGCGCTTCTACTACTGCCCGTTCCACCCCAAGGGGCTCATCCCCGAGTACACGCGCGAGCACCCGTGGCGCAAGCCACGCCCCGGCATGCTGCTGCAGGCGGCGCAGGACCTCGAGCTCGAACTCGAGCGGTCGTGGATGATCGGCGATTCACCCCGCGACATCGCGGCGGGACGCAGCGCGGGCATGCGCACGATCCTCGTCTCGCGCGACAAGTCGCGCATCGCCGACGCCGCCGCCGACTACAGCGCGGCGAGCCTCGCCGAGGCGGTCGAGCTCATACTCCGTCACCGCGACGAGACCACGGCGTCGATCGCCGCCTCCCGCCGCGCGACCCCGCGGCGAAAGGCCTCCGCGCGACGCGCACGCCGCGAGCGCGACGGCGAGCGCATGCGACGCGGGATCGCGGAACTCACCGAGGAACTGCGCGCACTCCGTCTCACCCGTGTCGAGAGCAGCGCGCTCCGACTCTCGGCGATGGGTCTGCAGCTGGTCGCGCTCCTCGTCGTGGGCGTGGCGTTCCTGAACCTCGCCGATCTCGAGAACTTCCTGCGCTGGTCGGCTGCGGCCGCGATGCTGCAGCTCATCACGATCACCATGCTGCTCTTCGACCGGCAGTGATGCACGCGATCACCCTCCACGCCGCCTACCCGGACTCGCTCGCCGACCCCGCGCTCGCCGATCTCGTCCGCGCGTGCGCGCAGGAGACCGCCGAACACCACGGCTTCGCCGCACCCGAGGTGCGCTTCGGAAGCGATCACCTCGAGCTGCGCGCCGACATCCCTGCGCCGATCCTGCTCGCGATCGCCACCGAGGTCCGGCGCGCGACCGGCCGCTGGCACCGCGCGAAGTTCGGATCACCGCTCTGGCACGGCGAATAGCGCGCGCAGCGATGGGCGGGCTTCCCTATCATCCGCCCCATGCTCGTTGAAGCAGCGGCCGAAGCGCTCCCGGTTCCATCGACGCTCGAGTGGGTGGTGCTGCCGCTGGCGGCCTATCTCTTCGGGAGCATTCCGAGCGCCCACCTGATCGCCCGCTCGCACGGCGTCGATCTCGGCAAGGTCGGCAGCGGCAACTACGGCGCCACCAACCTCGGCCGTACGCTCGGCCGGCGCCTGGGCATCACCTGCTTCGTGCTCGACGCGTTGAAGGGCGCGCTGCCCGTGCTCGGGGCCGGCTGGCTGCTCGGCTCCCTCGGCGCGAACTCCGGCGCATCGAGCACCGCGACCGCGTGGTGCTGGCTCGCGACGGCCTTCGCGGCGATCTTCGGGCACACGCTCTCGCCGTGGATCCGGTTCAAGGGCGGAAAGGGAGTCGCCACCGGTTTCGGCGCGCTCGCGGCGATGTGGCCCGTCCTCACCCTGCCCGCTGCGGCGGCGATCGTGCTCTGGCTGGTCGTCGTCTCCCTGACGCGCCTCGTCGCGCTCGCATCGATGATCGCCGCGGCATCGGTGCCCTGCTCGCTCGCAGTCGCGGCGCTCGCCGCGAACGGAACCGACGGGCTGCGCGTGAGCACGCCCTACCTCATCGTGAGCGGTGCGATCGCGCTCTTCGTGATCTGGAAGCACCGCTCGAACATCGCCCGGATGCGCGCCGGCGCCGAGGGCCGCGTGGGCAACGCGCGGACCACCGGGGAGGCCGTGCCCGAGCACGCGGCATCGGCCTCGTCCACCGGCTCATCCGCACCGACCACCAACCGTGCAGACGACACTCCGAAGCCATGACTGAAGCCATGACTGAAGCCCTGAGTGAAGCCCGAGCGAAGCAATGAGTAAAGCAACGAGCGATGCCATGACCGACGCCCCCGCCCACAGGACTGCCGCCCCGCTGCGCGACAGCTACCGCTCGCCGCTCGAATCACGCAACGCGAGCCGCGAGATGCGCGCGATCTGGAGCGAGCAGCGGAAGTTCTCCACCTGGCGCCGCATCTGGCTCGCGCTCGCCGAAAGCCAGCATGAACTCGGCATGCCCGTCACACGCGCGCAGGTCGACGAGATCCGCGCGCATCTCGACGACATCGACTTCGAGGCCGCGGCGTCGCACGAGGCGCGCCTCCGTCACGATGTGATGGCGCATGTCCACACGCTCGGCGACGCCGCGCCCGGCGCCCGCGCGATCATCCACTTCGGCGCCACGAGCCAGGATGTCGTCTGCAACGCCGACATCCTGCTCCTCCGCGACGCGCTCGCGCTCACCGCCGGCAAGATCGCGCGCGTGATCGACCGGCTCGGCGCCTTCGCCGCACGCCACCGCTCGCTCCCCACGCTCGGCTTCACGCACTTCCAGCCCGCGCAGCCGACCACCGTCGGCAAGCGCGCGACCCTGTGGGCGCAGGACTTCGCCATCGCACTCGAGCAGCTCGAGTTCGTCGCATCCTCGCTGCGCCTGCGCGGCCTGCGCGGCGCGACGGGCACGCAGGCCTCGTACCTCGGGCTTCTCGACGGCGACGCCGCGAAGGTCGACCGCCTCGAGTCATCCTTCGCCGCGAAGCTCGGCTGGCCGGCCGACCGCATGCTCGCCGTCTGCGGGCAGACCTATCCGCGCCTCGTCGACGCGCAGATCGTCGCCGCGCTCGCCGTCGCCGCGAGCGCCGTGCACAAGTGCGCCACGGACATCCGCCTCCTCGCCAACCGCAAGGAGGTCGAGGAGCCGTTCGAGAAGGACCAGATCGGCTCCTCCGCGATGGCCTACAAGCGAAACCCGATGCGATGCGAGCGCGCATGCGGCCTCGCACGCTTCGTCATGGGACTCGTGAACGACCCGCTCCAGACGCACGCCACGCAGTGGCTCGAGCGCACGCTCGACGACTCGTCGAACCGGCGCCTCGTCCTTCCGGAGTCCTTCCTCGCCCTCGACGGCGCGCTCGACATCATGGCCAATGTCAGCGAGGGCCTCGTGGTGTGGGAGGCCACGATCCGCGCGAATCTCGCGGCGGAGCTCCCGTTCATGGCCAGCGAGAACATCATGCTCGCCGCGACGCGCGCAGGCGCCGACCGTCAGGAGGCGCACGAGCGCATCCGCGTGCACTCGATGGCGGCCGCCGAGGAAGTGAAGCGCAACGGCCGCCCGAACGACCTCATCGCACGCCTCAAGGGCGATCCGTTCTTCACCGGAGTCGACCTCGAGGGCGTGCTCGACCCGAGCGGCTTCGTCGGCCGCGCCCCCGAGCAGACCGACCGCTTCATCGCCGAGGTCGTCGAACCGGTGCGCGCACGCCATCGCGACGCGCTCGCGACGCGGGCCGAACTGCGCGTCTAGTTCGCCGCCGCCTCACGCGGACGCGGTCTGGGACTCGACCGACTTCACCCACTCGATGAAGTCGAGTCCGAGGATGCACGAGGGCGCAGACGCGTTCGTCGCCGTCACGACGGAGATCGCCGGAAGCTTCATCGAACGGATCCACGGAAGCACCTCGGCCGTCGGGATCGAGATGGCGACCCACCGCCCACCCGGCTCCGGCACCCGCATGCGCGGCACCTCCGCCTCGGCGAGCGACACCGTTGGAAAGACGGCGAGGCTCGGACACGCCTCGTCATCGACCCCCCGGACCTCGACGAGCGACAGCCGGGTGATCACGGGTCTGCCCTCGCGCTCGACCGCGCAGCCGATGACATGCCAGTCGGGCAGGAACAGCAGCGAGCGCGCGAACGCGATGTCGCGCGCGCGGTCCTCGGGCGCACCGCTGCCGAGAAGCATCTGCCGGGACTGCTCCACCGACTGCATGAACTGCCCGAAGAGGACGGCGTCGACCTGGTCCTGCGGCAGCCCGGGCGCCTGCCCGTCCTCGTTCGCCTGTTCGTCCAACGATGCCTCCTCGGCCAGTGGTTCCCGCGTCTCCGACGCGCCACAGCGCCGCTGCACCGCATGCTAGTCTCCCCGCATGCCCATTCCGCGACTGTCGCTTGAAAGGACCGCGCTTCTCGTGATCGATGTGCAGGAACGCCTCCTGCCCACGATCTTCGACGCCGACCGCGTGGTCGCCAACTGCGCGGCCGCGCTCGAACTGGCGAAGGCGCTCGGGATTCCCGCCATCGTGACC
>JBEAQW010000265.1:0-4059 GCA_041163725.1 Planctomycetota bacterium | reverse complement strand
AACTGCCCGCCCGAGATCGCGGTGATCGAGATGCGCACGCGCTGAATCGGGCGCTGATACGCTGCAGCGATGGACCCCGCGGGACTCCTCCTCTCGACCGCCCTGCTCGCCGACGCGCCCTCGGACGACCCGGTGCCCGCGACGGACACCGCGTTCCGGCTCGAGGCCGCCATCGATCTCTGGTTCCCGCGACTCGAGGGACAGTTCACCGATGCGGGCACCGAGGTCGATGTGCGCGCGACCGACCTGCACGATTCCGAGCAGGCGCCCGCGGGCGCGCTGACGCTGATCCGCGACCGCGTGCGCATCGAGCTCCGTGGATTCAGCTTCGCGACCGAAGGGCGGATGCCCGTCGAGGAGGACTTCACGCTTGGCGGAGTCGGGTTCGAGGTCGGCGACACGATCGACTCGGGCTTCTCGTGGTGGAGCGCGGGAGCCGAGGTCTCGTTCGACATCGTGGAACGGCACAGGAAGGCCGCGAACGCGACCGATTTCTCGCTCTTCGTCCTCGGCGCGCTCGATGTGCAGTCGGTGACGCGCGACCTCGCGGACATCGGGACGGGCGAAGTGGCGCGCGCGCGCGAGGGATTCCTCGTCGCGCTCGTCGGCGGCGGCGTCCGCCTGCGCTTCGATACGCGACCGTCGTTTCCGATCTTCCGCGCGGCCGAGATCGCGGCGAAGGGCGCGGTCGGCATCTCGGTGCCGTTCGGCGACGGCGAGTTCGGCGGGGCGACACGCATCGAGGCGATGGTCACGGGATGGTTCGACGACCACACGGCGATCTACCTCGGCTACCGGCTCGTGGGCGCATCGCTCACCGGCGATGAACTCGAGATGACGACGAGCCTGCAGGGCCTTCGCGTGGGGTTCAGGCATGAGTTCTAGCGCACCGCAGCCGGAGGGCCGCGCACCGCAGGCGGGAAGCCGCGTGCGGCTCGGCGGCGGGTGCTCCGTCGCAGCGTCGGCGCTCGACTTCACCTTCGTGCGGGGCGGCGGTCCCGGCGGCCAGCATGTGAACAAGACGAGCACGAAGGCCGTGCTTCGCGTGCTTCTCTCGGAAATCGGCGGTCTCGACGAGGCGGGCCTCGACCGCCTGCGTGCGATCGCAGGCTCCCACATCGTCGGCGACGGCGCGGACGAGGCGATGCTGCTGACCGATCACTCGACGCGATCGCAGGCGGACAACCGCGAGGCGTGCCTCACGCGCCTTCGGACGCTCGTGTCGATGGCGGCGAAGCGGCCGAAGATCCGCAAGAAGACCAAGCCGACGCGTGGAAGCGTCGAGCGCAGGCTCGAGAGCAAGAAGCGCGAGGGCGAGAAGAAGCGGCTCCGCCGCGAGCTCTGAGCGGAACGGCCGCAGCAGGCGATCACACGACGCGGCAGTCGCCCTTGCCCTTCTCGATCACGCCGATCACGAGCGGATCCTCGCCGAGCTTCTTCAGCGCCTTCATCACGGTCGATGCGCCCTCGCGGCGCACGATGATGGTGTAGCCGATGCCCATGTTGAACACGCGGAACATCTCCGCCGTCTCGACGCCACCGTGCTTCTGGAGGAACGGGAAGATCGGATTCGGCTGCCAGGTGGCCGAGGAGATCACCGCATCGACCTTGTCGCCGAGCGCGCGGCAGACATTGCCGGGAAGTCCGCCTCCGGTGATGTGGGCCATGCCGCTGACGAGGTCGCGCTTCCTCCCGAGCATGTCGAGGAGACCCATGACCTGCCGCGCGTAGATTCGAGTCGGCTCGAGCAGCACATCGATCAGGCGCTTTCCGCCGAGTTCGGCGTACTTCTTCGTGTACGAGAGCTTCGCGTCCTTGATCACGCGGCGCACGAGCGTGTACCCGTTCGAGTGGACGCCGCTCGAGCGGAGGCCGATCACGACATCGCCGACCTTCACCTTCGGCTGCGCCTTCACGCGCGCGTGCTCGATCACACCCACGCAGAAACCCGCGACATCGAAGTCGCCGGGCGGGTAGATGTCGGGCATCTCGGCGCATTCGCCACCGATGAGCGCGCAGCCCGCGATCTCGCAGCCCTTCGCGACGCCCGCGATCATCGCGGTCGTGTTCTTCGGATCGAGCTTCGAAAGCCCGAGGTAGTCGAGGAAGAACAGCGGCTCGGCGCCCTGGACGATGAGGTCGTTGACATTCATCGCCACGCAGTCGATGCCGACGGTGTCGTAGATCCGGAACTCGGCCGCGAGCTTGACCTTCGTGCCCACGCCGTCGGTGCAGCCGACGAGGACCGGGTCCTTGTACTTCCTCCCCGAACCGTTCAGCCTGAACATGCCCGCGAAGGCCCCGTGCACGCCGAGCACGCGCGGCGAGTAGGTGCGCCGCACGATCGGCTTGATGCGGTCGACCACCTCGTCTCCCGCGTCGATGTCGACGCCCGCGGCGGCGTAGGTGAGCGGCTTGCGGCGACCGGCCGGCGCCTTGGCGGCGGCGCGGGCGGGCTTCTTCGTCGTCTTCCGAGCGGCGTTGCGGGCCATAAGGCGCGCGAGTGTAGCGCCTGCAACGCGCCGCACGGGCTGGGCGCGGGTCGTGTATCCTCTCCCCCCCTATGGCCATCCTCGTCGACGGAAACACGAAAGTCATCTGCCAGGGCATCACCGGCAGCGCGGGCGCCTCTCACACGAAGGGCTGCTTCGAGTACGGCACGCGGATGGTCGGCGGCGTCACGCCCGGCAAGGGCGGACTGAAGGATCCGAACGGCCTGCCGATCTTCGACACCGTCCTCCAGGCGGTGAAGGCGACCGGCGCCGACGCGACGATGATCTTCGTGCCGCCCGCGGGCGCCGCCGACGCGATCCTCGAGGCGGCCGACGCGGGCATCCGCGTGATCTGCGCCATCACCGAGGGCGTGCCCGTCCTCGACATGGTGCGCGTCAAGGAGGCGCTCAAGGCGTATCCGAACTCGACGCTCATCGGCCCGAACTGCCCCGGCATCATCACCCCGGGCAAGCGCGTGTCGGGCGAGGGTCCGGCCGCGAAGTTCGAGGGCGGCTGCAAGATCGGCATCATGCCGGGCTACATCCACACGCACGCGAAGGACTCGAGGTCCGGCAAGGCCGTCGGGATCGTCAGCCGCTCGGGCACGCTCACCTACGAGGCGGTCTGGCAGACCTCGCAGCACGGCATGGGCCAGTCGACCTGCGTGGGCATCGGCGGCGATCCGGTACGCGGCCTCGGCTTCATCGAGGCGCTCGAACTCTTCAACAACGACCCCGACACCGAGGGCGTCGTGATGATCGGTGAGATCGGCGGCACGGACGAGATCGAGGCCGCGAAGTGGATCAAGGCCAACATGAAGAAGCCGGTCGCCGGCTTCATCGCGGGCCGCACCGCGCCGAAGGGCAAGCGCATGGGCCATGCCGGCGCGATCATCGGCGGCGCCGACGACACCGCGCAGGCGAAGATCGAGGCACTGAAGGCGTGCGGCATCGCCGTCGCCGAGAGCCCCGCCGACCTCGGGTCGACGATGGCGAAGGCCATGGGGCTTTGAAGAGGAGCCCGCACGGGCTTCGATGAGAAGTTCGCGGGGAATGCGCGTGCGCTTCGAACTGGTGCGGATTCGGCGCTATCCTTGGGCCATGCCCTGCCCACCGGGAAGCAACGGAATCGACGGTGCCATCACTCGCCACGGCCCTCTCGGTCTGCGCGCGATCGCACTCCTCGTCCTCGCCTCGCTCGCATTGCTTGTCGGCGGGAGCCCGACGCCGGCGCTTGCGGCCGCGACGGATGCGACGCTGCCGAAGCCGGCTTCAACACAGGACTCCACGACCGACGCCGCCGAGAAGCCCCTTCGCGTCGCCGTCATCGGCGCCAGTGCGTCCGCCGGATTCGGATGCGTGTTCCGCGAGAAGCGCGACGACGGCGACTACTCCGGCAGCTTCCGCCTGATCGACATGGTCCGGCTCGCGTGTCCTGATCTCCGTCTCGTCACGAGCGACATGTCGAGCGGGTTCTTCTTCCTTTCGCCGATCGCGAACGGCGAGAAGGCCGCGACGCGCGCGCGCGACTTCAAGCCGGACTGCGTGATCGCGCTCGACTTCCTGT
>JBEAQW010000264.1:0-14776 GCA_041163725.1 Planctomycetota bacterium | reverse complement strand
TGCAGAACGAGTTCTATCTCTGGAACTTCCTCGGCCACCTCGTGCTCGGGTTCGCGATCGTGATTCCGACCATCGTGTTCGGGGTCGTCCACTGGCGCAATGTCGCCAACCGTCCGAACCGTCGCGCCATCGCGGCGGGCATCGCGACCTTCGTCGCCGCGATCGTGCTGCTCGCGACGGGCATCGCCCTCACGCGCGTCGAGCTCGCGGGCACCACCATCGGCGTCCGCGAGCCCGCCGTCCGCGACACGGTCTACTGGATCCATGTCGCCGCTCCGCTCGTGACGGTGTGGCTCTTCGTCGTGCACCGCCTCGCGGGAAGGCGCATCCGCTGGGAGGTGGGCGCCCGCTGGGCCGTCGCGGCGGTCGCGCTCGCGGTCGTCGCGGTAGGCATCCACGCACTGCCGCGGAAGGCCGCGAAGGTGCCCGTCGACGGCGCGCGCTACTTCGAGCCCTCGCTCGCGAAGACCGCGACCGGCGGCTTCATCGGCGAGCAGACGCTCCTCGCGAACGAGTACTGCATCGAGTGCCACGCCGATGTCGTGCATTCCTGGGCGCACTCCGCACACGCGTTCAGCTCCTTCAACAACGAGTTCTACGCCGCGAGCGTGCGCGAGACGCGCCGCAAGAGCGTCGAGGTCGCGCGCTTCTGCGCCGGCTGCCACGACCCCGTGCCGTTCTTCACGGGAGCCTTCGAGGATCCGAAGTGGGATGATCCGGAGTACGACGTCGCGTCGGACCGCCTCGGTGGCGCGAGCATCACCTGCACGGCGTGCCACGCGATCACCTCGATCGACAGTCCGCGCGGCAACGCCGACTACACCATCGAGGAGAGCCCGCACTATCCCTTCGCGTTCAGCGAGTCGCCGCTCCTCTCGTGGGTGTCGAGCCAGCTCGTCAAGGCGAAGCCCGCGTTCCACAAGCGCACCTTCCTGAAGGACGAGGTGCACCGCACGAACGAGTTCTGCGCGGCGTGCCACAAGGTCGCGCTGCCCGAGGCGGTCAACGACTACAAGTGGCTGCGCGGCCAGAACCACTACGACTCGTTCCTCATGTCGGGCCGCAGCGGCTTCGGCGCGCTCGGCTGGTACTACCCGAAGCAGGCCGCGAACAACTGCAACGACTGCCACATGAAGGCGCAGCCGAGCAGCGACTTCGCCGCGCGCGATCGTGATGGAACCGGTCTGCGCAGCATCCTCTCGCACGCCTTCCCGAGCGCGAACACCGCGGTCTGCGGAACCGCCGAGGCGCTCGCGGGCCATGCCGCCTTCAACGAGAAGACGCTGCGCGTCGACCTCTTCGCGGTGCGCGACGACGCGGCCATCGACGGCGGCCTGCGCGTGATCGGAGCCGATCTTCCGGTGCTCGAGGCGGGGCGTTCGTATCTCCTCGAGGTCGTCGTGCGCACGCTCGACATCGGGCACGAGTTCACGCAGGGCACGGCCGATTCGAACGAGGCGTGGCTGTTCGCGCGCGCGGTGTCGAACGGAAGGCTCGTCGGCATCAGCGGCGGACTCGATCCCGAATCGGGCGAGCTCGACCCGTGGTCGCGCAAGTACAACGCCTTCGTCATCGACCGCGAGGGCAACCGCATCGACCGGCGCAACGCGCAGGACATCTTCCTGCCGCTCTACAACAACCAGATCCCGCCTGGAGCGGGCGATGTCACCCATCTCGCGATCACGGTGCCCGACGACATCACGGCGCCGCTCGATGTCGAGGTCGAGGTGCGCTTCCGCAAGTTCGATACGCGCTACCTGCGCTATGTCCGCGGCGAGGAGACGGTGAACGACCTTCCCGTGATGGTGCTCGCGCGCGACGCGGTCACGCTTCCGGTCAAGGGGCGCGACGGCCGCGTGTACGGTCCCGTCGCGGCCGGCTCCGACCCGGTTCCCGAGGCGGAGCGCTGGTACGACTACGGCATCGGCCTCTTCCGCGAGGGCGATCGCGGCGCCGGCCGCGGTGCGCTCCGTCAGGCGGACGAGGCGTTCGCGCGACTCGAGGAACTGTCCCCCGCGCTCGGATCGCTCGCGCGTGCCCGTCTCGCGGTGAAGGAAGGCCGGCTCGACGACGCGGCCGCGGCGCTCGCGAAGGCGTCGGCGGCGGGCCACCCCGCGCCATGGACGCTCGCCTACTACACCGCGCTCGTCGACAAGCAGAACGGAAACTTCGACAAGGCGATCGAGGGTTTCCGCCGCGTGCTTGCGACGGATTTCTCCGGCGCGCGGGACCGTGGATTCGACTTCTCGATCGACACGCGCGTGCTCAACGAGCTCGCCGAGACCGCGCTCGAGGCGCAGCGGCCCGAGGTTGCGAAGGAGGCGCTCGAGGAGTCGCTCGCCGTCGATCCCGAGCAGGCGCGGGCGTGGTGGCTCATGAACCGTGCATCGGAGGCGCTTGGCGATGCCGCCGCAGCCGAGGCCGCGCGCGCGAAGCACGCCATCTTCAAGCCCGACGAGAACGCGCGGGATGTCGCGGTGCGGCTCGCCCGGCGGAAGTATCCCTGGGCGGACGCCGCGGCCGAAGCCACGGTCATCTACCGGCTGCAGCGCGAGGGAGCGCCGATCGGCGACCTGCGGCCCGGGACGCGCATCGAGGTGTGGGGTAAGGACCGCGGATTGGTCGCGAACTCTCCGCTCCCCTGACTCCCGCGCGCCTCCGCGTGCGAAGATGGGGCTCATGACCCGCACCGCGACCGCCTCCGCGACTTCCTCCGACTCCGCCCCGACGGCCGCCCCGACGGCAGCCCCGGCTCCGACGACGCTTGCCGCGCTGCGCGCCTCCGGCTGGCATTCACGCTCCGTGAAGGACGAGCTGCGGGAGAACTTCACGAGGGCGCTCGAGCGGGGGGACGAGCTCTTCCCCGGCATCCTCGGCTACGACGACACCGTGCTGCCCGAGATCGCCAACGCGATCCTCGCGGGACACGACATGCTCTTCCTCGGGGAGAAGGGGCAGGGGAAGAGCCGGCTCATGCGGCTCCTGCCGCGGTTCCTCGACGAGTGGATCCCGTACCTCGACATCGAGGGCTGCCCCGTGCACGAGGATCCCGAGCGGCCGATCACGCGCGCGGGCCGCGCGTATGTCGAGGCGCGTCGGCCGGAGGATGTCCGCATCGCGTGGTGGCACCGCGACGGCCGCTACGGCGAACGCCTCGCGCCCGGCACGAAGTTCGCGGATGTGATCGGCGAGATCGATCCCGCGAAGCTGATCGCCGGCACGAGCATGTCCGCCGAGGACGCGCTCCACTTCGGCCTGATCCCGCGCCAGCACCGCGGCATCTTCGCGATGAACGAACTGCCCGACCTCGACGAGCTCGTGCAGGTCGGCCTCTTCAACATCCTCGAGGAGCGCGATGTGCAGATCCGCGGCTACCCCGTCCGCTTCGACCTCGATGTGCTCGTCCTCTTCAGCGCGAACCCGAGCACCTACAACCGCTCGGGCAAGGTGATCCCGCAGCTCAAGGACCGCATCGGCTCCACCATCCAGACGCACTATCCGCTCGATCGCGGCGCCGGCATCGCCATCACGCGCGCCGAGAGCGGGCTCGACCTCGGCGGCGCGCATCCCGTCCTCGTGCCGCCGTTCATGGACGAGGTGGTCGAGGAGATCTCCCGCGTGGCCCGCAAGTCGCGCTTCGTCGATCAGGCGAGCGGCGTGAGCGCACGCTTCGCGATCGCCAACCACCGCACCATGGTGGCGAACGCGCGGCGCCGCGGCATCGCGCTCGGCGAGCGGCCCTCCGTGCCGCGCATCAGCGACCTCGCGCATCTCAAGGCGAGCGCGCTCGGCAAGCTCGAGCTCGATCTCATGGGCTCGCACCAGCTGACCGAGGCGCAGGCGATCGACGCGATCGTCGCCGAGGCCGTCGCCAAGGTCTTCGAGGAGTATGTCGACGCGCACGGGCTCGGCGAGATCGCCGAGGTGTTCGCGAAGGGCACGAGGGTCGAGGTCGGCGACATGCTTCCGAGCGCGCACTACGAGAAGGTGCTCGCCGCGGTGCCCGATGCCTGGAGCAAGGCCTTCGAGGTGAATGCGTCCGCGAATCCCGCGGTGCGCGCGAGCTGCGTCGAGTTCGTGCTCGCGGGCCTCTGGGCGACCGATCGCATCTCCCGCAGCGAGAAGCACGGTCGCGTCTCGTTCGAGATCGACTGACCGATCCGGTCGCGACTCCGCATGCACGAGGAACCCGGTCCATCCCCGTCCCCATCGCCGCGCCCGCCACTCGGCGGCGTGGTGCATGCGTATCTCGGCTACGACCCCGTCGAGTTCCCGCCTCCGACGCGTCCCCGTTCGGGCGATGCGGCCGACGCGATGCTCGACCACATGCTCGCGTACGGCACGCGCCGTCGCTTCACCGAGCGCGAGCTCGCCGAGGCGATCCGGCTCGATCCATCGCAGATCCGGGGGCTCGGTCCGAGCCTCGAGGCGATCCGCGCCATGCTCGAGGAGCGGAAGCGGCGGATCCTCGGCCAGTACGAGACGCACCGCGCGGAGCAGCTCGCCGACGAGGCCTACGAAGGGGTGCGCAAGGCGATCGAGGTGCCCGATGCGCTCGCACCGAGGCTCAGGCCGGCGCTCGACCTCGGGCAACTCGCCGACCTCGAGCGCATCCAGCGCCGCGTGCCCGATGCGACGCCGCTCGCACGCGAGCTCATGCGCGCGATCGCACGCCTGCGCGACCGCTACGCGATCGAGCAGCTCGCCGCGCGCTACGACTTCACGGGTCGCGAGGAGATGACCGTCGCGCGCGCCCTCGAGGTGCGCGACGAACTCGCCCGCATCGACAGGCTTCTCGCGCAGATCGAGGAGGCGCTGAAGAACGCGAAGCCCGCCGTGATCGACCTCGACGCACTCCGCGAGTTCGTCGGCGAGCAGGAGATGGAGACGCTCGCCGGCATCCAGCGGCAGGTGAACGAACTCCTCCGCAAGATGGCGGAGGAGGCCGGGCTCGAGCGCTCGCCCGAAGGCTACAAGGCGTCGCCTCGCGCGCTGCGGCTCTACCAGCGGCGGCTTCTCGCCACGATCTTCTCGGGGTTGATGGACGCGCGCCGCGGCCGACACGACGGGGTGCAGGCGAAGGAGGGTTCGGTCGAGCTTCCCTCGACGCGCGCCTACGAGTTCGGCGATTCCCCGGCGAACCTCGACATGCCGCAGTCGATCCTGAACGCCGTCGCGCGCACGGGGCGCGCGCGGCCGACGGGCGAGGATCTCGTCGTCCACCGCACGCAGCGCAGCCCGCGCTGCGCGACCGCGCTCGTCCTCGACATGTCCGGCTCGATGCGCTACGGCGGCCAGTACATCGCGTGCAAGAAGATGGCCCTCGCCCTCGACGGGCTCATCCGCAGCGAGTATCCCGGCGACTTCCTGCAGGCGATCGAGATGTACACGCTCGCCAGGCTTCGGCGCCCGAGCGAGATCGTCGAGATGCTGCCGCGCATGGTGTCGATCAACGACCCCGTCGTCCGTCTGCGCGCCGACATGTCCGATCCGGAGATCACCGAGTCGGATCTGCCGCTTCACTTCACGAACATCCAGCGGGCGCTCGCGCTCGCGCGCCAGGTGCTCTCCGCGCAGGACACGCCGAACCGCCAGGTGTTCCTCCTCACCGACGGCCTGCCCACGGCGCACTTCGAGGGCGGCGACCTGTTCATGCTGTATCCGCCCGATCCGCGCACGGAGCGCGAGACGATGCGCGAGGCCGAGCGCTGCCGGCGCGAGGGCATCGTCATCAACATCTTCCTGCTGCCGTCCTGGTCGCAGACCGAGGAGGATGTGCAGTTCGCGCACCGCATGGCCGAGGCCACGGGTGGCAGGGTGCTGTTCGTCGGGGGAGAGGAACTCGACCGTTTCGTCGTGTGGGACTATGTCCGCATGCGCAGGACGATCATCGGCTGATCGCGCGGCCGTCCGAAAACCGGGTGGAAGCGGTGCGCCCGCGCGTCGGCATGCGGCGAAGCGCGTATCCGCGTGAACCGGTGCATTCGGCCGGGCCCTTGCACCGATAGACTCGGGACCATGTCCCAGACCCCGCAGCGCGACGAACATCCCGACGAATCCGAGCCACAGGGCGACGACACGCTCGTCGCACGCGGCTTCTGGCGTTCGTTCGGCGTGATCGTGTTCATCGCCGCCGCCATCGTGGTCTTCCGCATGTTCCGCTCCGCACCCGAGGTCGTGGTCGAGTCGAGCGAACCCGTGGCCGCACCCGCGCAGGCGCCCCAGGCGGACCGTCGCGCCGAGCCCGTGTCCTTCCACGACATCACCGCCGAGTGCGGCCTCGACTTCGTGCACGAATCGGGCGCGCGCGGCGAGAAGCTGCTTCCCGAATGCCTCGGCTCGGGCGTCGCGATCGCCGATCTCGATGGCGACGGTCGGCTCGACCTCGTGTTCACCCAGGGGCAGCCCCTCGAGCCGGCGGCCGACGATCCAGCCGCCGGACGCGGCGGCGTCCGCATCTACATGAACCGTGCACCGTCGGGCGCGCCGCGCTTCGAGCGGCTTGCGGGCGATGAGACCATCGCCGCGGGCTGCTACGCGAACGGCGTCGCTGTTGGCGATGTCGATGGAGACGGACTCCCAGACCTGTTCCTCTCCGCCGTCGGGCAGGACCGCCTCCTCCTCGGGACGCGCGACGCATCGGGCACCATCGGCTTCCGCGAGGGCAGCGTGCCCGAGGAGTCCGAGTGGGGGACTTCCGCAGGCATGGCGGATCTCGACGGCGACGGCGACCTTGACATCGTCGTCGCGAACTATGTGCGCTGGACGCCCGCGATCGACCGCGAGGTGAACTTCACGCTCGACGGCACCAACCGGGCCTACGGTCCGCCCACGGGCTTCGCGGGCGCACGCATCGCGGTCCTCGAGAACGAGCGCGGATCGTTCCGCGACATCACCGTCGAATCGGGCGCGGAAGTGCGCAATCCGGCGACAGGCGAGCTCTTCGCGAAGTCGCTCGGCCTCGCATTCGTCGATGCCGACCGCGATGGCCGCCCCGACATCCTCATCGCCAACGACAAGACGCCGAAGTTCATGCTGCGCAACCTCGGCCGCGATACCGAGGGGCGCCTGCGCTTCGCCGATGTCGCGATCGACACCGGATTCGCGTACGACCGCGACGGCAACGCGACGGGCGCGATGGGCATCGATGTCTCCTGGCCGTTCAACGACGAGCGTCTCGCCGTCGCCGTCGGCAACTTCGCGAACGAGCCGAGCTCGCTCTACATCGGCCGGCTTCGCGAGGGCAAGGTTGCGCTTCCCGCCTACACCGACGAATCGCTCGGACTCGGATTCGGCGGCCCCACGCGGCGCTACCTCACCTTCGGCACGCTGTTCCTCGACGCCGATCTCGACGGTGACGAGGATCTCGTGCAGGTCAACGGCCACCTCGAGCCGGACATCTCGCGCTTCCAGTCGAGCCAGACCTACCGCCAGCGACTGCAGCTCTTCATGAACACGGGTGCGGAGCGCGGACCGCGCTTCACGGAGGTCGCGGCGGACGAGAGCGGTGCTCTCGCGACTCCACTCGTCGGGCGCGCGCTCGCGGCGGGCGACCTCGATGGCGACGGCGACCTCGATCTCGTGGCGACCGATCTCGGTGGCGCCGCGCGCGTCTTCCGCAACGACCGGCAGGGGAGCAACCACTGGATCGCGCTTGGATCACGCGACGCGCGCATGATCGGCGCCGAACTCACCGTCACGGCGAGGATCGGTGGCGTCGAGACCACGCAGCGTCGCGTGCTTTCGCCCACGCGCAGCTATCTCTCGCAGTGCGAGCCCTACGCGCGCGTCGGGCTCGGCGATGCGGTCGTGGCGCAGGTGCGTGTCCGGCTTCCCGACGGGACCGAGCACACGGTCGGCGAACTCGCCGCCGACAAGGTGCACGACATCGTGCTCCCTTCGGGGACCTGATCAGGACTGGATCCGCGGCGGAAGCGGGGCGCGCCGTCGCGCGGCTCAGAGCTTGCGCGTCTTCTCGAACTTCGCCTTGTCCATGCGGTCCTGCTCTTCCTGCGTGCGCGTGGACTTCACGCCCTTCTCGCCCGCCGGCCGATTCTGCTCGGCGAGGTACAGGATGCGGGAGCACGACTTGCACTGGACGAGCTCTTCGGCAGCCGACGCCAGTCGCGCATAGGTCTCGAAGGGAAGCTCGAGGTTGCACTCGCCGCAGGCGAATTCACGGTGGCGCATGCTCACGATCGTGACCTCGGCCATCGGCTCGCCCTCGGTGAGGTCGGCCGCGCGGTCGAAGGCCCTGCGGGTCGCTTCGGGCAGGAGATCCGCCGCGCGCGAGCGCTCGGACTCGAGCTCGCTTAGGCGCTCGCCGACATCGCCCGTGCACTCGTCGAGCTTCGCCTTCGCGAGGTCCCGCACCTTGAGGCGCTCCTCGAGCGTGGCGTTGTTGACGGAGAGGCGCGACTTCGCGTCCTCGATCCGCTGGAGTTCCTCGAGCCCGCGCTGGACGATCTCGTCCTTCTGGTTCTCGAGGACCTTCATCTCGTTCAGGATCGCCCGGTACTGCTTGTCGTTCGTCGCGGTGTTGAGTTCACCGCGGAGTTTGTCGACCCGCTCGGTCGCGGTGGTCTGCTCGAGCTCGATCGCGTGCACCGATGCCTGCAGCTGACGGACCTGCGTCTCGAGGTCGGCCTTCTTGCGCTCGAGGACGGCGACCTGGCGCTGTTGGTCCTCGAAGTACCTGCGGGCGGTGTCGACGCGCCTCGTCAGCGCGCGGACCTGGCTATCGACTCGGTGAAGGGTCAGGAGATTCTCAAGAAGCGCCATGGGACGGAACATGGTAGCAGAATCGCCGCGGCGCTTCAGCACGCGGCGGACACGCGGAAACCCTGCGCAACGGGCGGTTTCCCTGCATCGTTCACATCGCGGGTGAGAATCGGAGGAGCCAGTAGACGACCGGAGCCGCGAAGAGCGGACTGTCGAGGACATCGAGCACTCCACCCATTCCGGGAATGGTCCGCCCCGAGTCCTTCACACCCGCATCGCGCTTGAACGCGCTCTCCGCGAGATCGCCGGCCTGACCGAACACGGCGACGAGCGCGCCGCCGATCGCGCCGATCCACCAGGGCAGTCGGTCGGCGCCCTCGCCATGCGTCGTGCTCAGGTGCGCAAGCAGCGCGCCGACCGCCGAGGCGGTGATGATTCCGCCGGCGAGTCCTTCCCAGGTCTTCTTGGGCGAAAGCCACGGGATCATCTTGTGACGGCCGATCGACATGCCAGTGAAGTAGGCGCCGATGTCGCACGACTTCGTGGTGAGCACCGCGCCGACGAGAAGCCACGGCGAGTGCTCGAGGCGGATCAGGAGCCAGAAGCCGAGCAGGACGCCGCCGTAGACGCCCGCGAGGAGCGTTCCTCCCGCAAGCATGAGCGAACCCTTCGGATCGCGGTCGCGCGCCATGCGGAGGAGCGCCGCGAGGAGGGCGAGCGCCAGCGCCGTCGAGAGTGCGCCCGCAACCTCGACGCGGCTCGCGAACTGCGTGCTGCCCGCGACACCGACGACGCCGAGGCACGCCGCGAGCATCGCCGTGGGCGTGCTCGCGGGAATGTCGGCCGCGCGAAGGAACGAGACGAGCTCGCGCGCGATCAGCGCCGCGAGGAGCAGGCAGAGGGCGAACAGCACGAGGCCCGGCGGGGCGCCGCGCGCCACGAGGTCGGCTTCGAGCGATGCATCGAGCCACACGATGCCGAGGATCGCCGCGATGAGCAGGGGGCCGGTGATGAGTCGCTGCCAGAGCATGGTTCCTCCGCGGAGGGTTGGACCGAGGTCGTGGACCGTGGACAGTGGGACCGCGACCCGTTCAGTAGGTCGCCATCGTGCGATCGATGTCCTGCGCCCAGAGGTGGATGCCGCCGGCGAGGCTGCGCACATCGGTGAAGCCCGCGGCGCGCAGCATGTAGGTCGCCGTGAGACTGCGCCGGCCATGATGGCAGTACACGACGATCGGTCGCGAGAGATCGTCGTCGAGATCCGCCTTGAGTTCGTCGACGCGGCGCTCGAGTTCCTGCAGCGGAAGCAGCCGCGCACCCTCGATGTGGCAGATGTCCCACTCGGGAGTGGTGCGCACATCGACGAGCGTGCACGCGCTTCCCGCTTCGAGCGCGGCCTTGACCGCACGCGGAGTGCGCTCGTCGTCGGCGCGGAACGGGTATCCGGGAGGAAGCCCGCCCACGCCGTCCGGATCGGCGCCGCGTCCACCGGCGGAGGAGCCGTCGCTGCTCACGACACCCATCCGTGACGCGCGAGCGAGCCGACGGTCCGACGCGCGGCCGCATCGCCGCCAAGTCGTGCCACGAGTTCCGTGCGGCTGAGGCGTCCGTCCTCGGCGAGTTCCGCCATCGCCCGCGTGAAGAGCTCGAGATCCGCGGCTGCGCGATGCACCTTGCGCGCGGTCTCGGGCGACCACGAGCCACCGACGCGAACACCCGCCGCCTGCGCGGACGCACTCGACAGGCGCACCTTCGACCCGCCGGCGAGGACCAGCGTCCACCACGCGCCGTCGCGAGACGGCGTGATCGCGGCGATCCGTTCGCCGCGCGCGGGCTTGGCGGCGCTCGCCGTCTTCTTCGCCGTCTTCTTCGCAACCTGCTTCGCGGGCTTCTTCACGGCCTTCTTCGAGGTCGTCTTCGGTGCCTTCGTCACGGCCTTCTTCGAGGTCGTCTTCGGTGCCTTCGTCGCGGCCTTCTTCACGGCCTTCTTCGCTGGCTTCTTCACGGCCTTCTTCACGGCCTTCCTCGTCGCCTTCTTCGCTGCCATCGTCGCCTGCCTTTCCGTGCGGGCGTCGGCCCGCGAAGTGTTCGGAGTGCTACTCGAGTTCGTCGAGGAAGCCCTCGATCTCGCTTGCCGCCTTGTGGTCGCCGACCTTACGGGCCCGCGCGAGTCCATCGCGGAGGGCCGCCATCGCGTCGTTCCGCCGTCCCGCCTGTTCGAGCGCCTTCGCCTTGTGGAAGAACGCGTAGCACTCCCGTTCGTCGACCGCGATCGCGCGGTCGTAGTGCGCCGCCGCCTCGTCGAGCCTGCCAAGCTTCTGCAGTTCCTGTGCGATTCCATACAGCAGGAACCCGTCGTCGGGCTCGGCCTCGAGAAGCGCCTGGAGTTTCTGCAAACGGTCGGAAGTGGCGGTCATCGCGGGAACTGGCCGGAATCGGCCGTCGGGTGCGGTATTGCCAACCGCTGGCCTTGTCTTTGGGTCCTGGTCCTCGGTCCTGGTCCTTGGTCCCTTGTCCTTGGTCCCTTGTCCCTCGGCTCCGGACCCGCGACCCGACGAAGGCACTACTCTACTCGACCGAAGGCACCCCTACATGGCAGGTTCTTCTCCCCCAACATTCCCGTTCCGAGTGCTCGCGTCGCGCATCACGGTGACCGCGCTCGCACTTCTCGCGAGCCTGACCCTCCTGCAGGGCGTCGGCTGTACGACCGCGCCCGCGGGAACGCCGATCGTCGACGAGGCCGCGGCTGCGTCGGCCGCCCGACCACGCGGTATGCGCGTCGTCAGCGCGTTCGGCGGCTCGCATCGCACGCTCGAGATCGTGGGCGGAACCTGGTTCCAGTGCTTCGCGAACCGCCTGCTCCTGCTCGATGCGCAATCCGGCGCACTCGTGAGCGACATCGAGCTCTCGCCGCGCGGAACGACCGGCCCTGCGGTCGACCTCGCCGTGGTCGACGGGCGCGCGTTCGTCGTGCTCGAGCGTGACGCGCTGATCGAACTCGATGTCGCCTCACCGCGCCATCCCGCGTTCGTCGCGCGATGGGGGAGACCTGAACTCGGCATCGCGCCGCTCACCGTCTGGGTCGTCGATGGCGAGATCTATGTCTCGGGCGATGGCGGTGCCGTGCGGCTCGCCGACGCCGAGCCCGAAGCCGTGCGCCTCGACGATCGCGGCCGTCCGATCCCGCCGGTCCCGCCCGTGCCCCTGCTCGCGGGCATGCAGGTCGGCACGATCGTCGCGGCGGACGGGGGTCCGGTCGCATGCGTCGGCCGTCGGATCCTCCGCCTCGCCGACGGATCGTTCCTCGGTGCGGCGAGCATGCTTGTGCCGCTCTCGGCCGAACTCGGCGGCGGCTACGCGTTCATGCTCCAGGCGCCTGAAGTCGCGCAGGTGGGGCTCATGGGCCCCGATTTCCGCGAGCGCTCGTCGAGCGCGGTCGAGGGAACCGCGCGCGCGCTGCGCGTGCTGAACGACCGGCTGTTCGTCGTGACCGCGACGCAGGTCGATACATGGAAGATCTCGCGTGACGCGGGGGCGGCGACGACCGTGCGCGGCGAGGGCACGCAGCTCGGCGAACTCCTGACCGTGCGCGTGCGCGGCGCGTTCGATGTCGGCCGCGTGAAGTTGAATCGCTTCGCGGTTGCCGGCAGTTTCGGTCGCGCGCTCTACCGCTATCTCCCGGAGGGAGACCAGCCCGGCGAGACCTTCTACTGGACCGAGCGCATGCCTGGCCGGCTCGATATCGCCGTGAGCGATCGCCGCCGCATCCTCGCCTCGAGCGACGAGGGCGCGTGGCTGTACCTGATCGAGGACACCGCCGAACTCGTCGAGCGCGAGATCACCGAGCCCGATGCGCAGAGCCCGCGCGCCGAGGTGGCGTGGGGCGCCGCGAGCAGCGAGGAACCGCGCGAGGAGATCTCGATCCGCGTCGGTGACCGGCAGTCGACGGTGCTTCCGTCGCGCGGCGGCAAGGTCTCGACCATCATCGCCGCGGACGGTCGGCTCTGGATCGGACACGATCACGGCATCGATGTGTACGGATACGACTCGGCGACGGCGGAACTCGTCGCCGAGGATCGCATCGTGCTCGAAGGCCCCATTGTCGCGCTCTATCCGAGCCGGGTCGGGGGCGGCGTGAGTTTCGTGGCGCGATTCGGTGGATTCGGCGTGATCCGCGCGGTACCGCTCGAGGACGAGCCGATCCTCCACAGGGGATCGGTACGCGGCTACGCGATGCCGTCGACCGGAGCGGAAGGCGGCCGCGCGAGGGAGGTTCGATGAGCGAAGGTGGCATCAGGGCGCAGGTCCTCGTCGTGGACGATGAGCGCGATCACGCGGAGGCCATGGCGGAGGCGCTTCGCAAGCCCGGACATGTCTGCACGATCGTGCATTCGCTCGCGGCCGCGCGCGAGGAACTCCTGCACGGCCACTTCGATGTGATCGTGACCGATCTCGTCATGGAGACCGAGACGGCTGGGCTCGAGGTGCTCGCGCTCGCGCGCACCGAGCAGCCGCAGGCCGAGACGATCATGGTCACCGCGCACGGCGACATCCCGACGGCCAAGAAGGCGCTGCAGGGCGGCGCCTACGACTTCATCGAGAAGCCGGTCGATCTCGTCGTGCTCCGCAACCTCGTGCACCGCGCGGCCGAGACGGTCTCGCTCCGCAGCCAGAACGAGACGCTGCGTGGACAGGTCGAGTCGTCTTTCGGCTTCGAAGGCATCATCGGCGAGAGCCCCGCGATGCGGCAGGTCGTCACGATGGTCAAGCAGCTCGCGCCGAGCACGCTCCCCGTCCTCGTCACGGGCGAGTCGGGCACGGGCAAGGAACTCGTGGCGCGCGCGCTGCACACGCTCTCGAAGCGCGCGGCGCGCCGCTATGTGACCTTCAACGCGGCGGGGCAGGCGGAGAGCCTGCTCGAGGACCAGCTCTTCGGCCATGTACGCGGCGCGTTCACCGGTGCGGACAAGGACCGCGAGGGTGTGTTCGAGTACGCCGACAAGGGCACCGTGTTCCTCGACGAGATCGGCGACATGCCGCTCTCGATGCAGCCGAAGCTTCTCCGCGTGCTCGAGACCGGCGACATCGTCCGGCTCGGATCGAACGAGAACCGCAAGGTCGATGTCCGTCTCGTCAGCGCCACCAACCGCGATCTGCGGAAGATGGCCGCGGACGGGCAGTTCCGCGAGGACCTCTACTTCCGCCTGAAGGGTGCGGAGATCCACATTCCTGCGCTGCGCGATCGCCGCGAGGACATCCCGCTCCTGGTGAACCACGCGATCGGCCGGTTCGCGGCCGAGCTCGGCCGTGCGCGGCCGGGCGTGACGCAGCCCGCGATGATGCGGCTCGTCGCCTACGACTGGCCCGGCAATGTGCGCGAGGTGTTCCAGCTCATGCACCGTCTGGTCGTGATGGTCGAGGGCGACACGATCGATCTGCGCGACATCCCCAACGAGATCCGCTCGGGCGATGATTCGTCGGAGGGACCGACGCAGACCCGCTCCGGCCTCGCCGGCGTCGGCCTCGACAAGCTCGAGAAGGAAGCGATTCGGCAGACCCTGGCGATGACCGCGGGCAACCGCGAGCAGGCCGCGCAGATGCTCGGCATCGGCGAACGGACGCTCTACCGCAAGCTGAAGGAATACGGGCTCCGCTAGCGGGAGAGCCGCGTGCGACCCGCTGCAAGCGTCCAGCTGCCGAGCCGCGCGCCGTCGCGTCCGCGCAGCTCGATTCCCGCATCGTTCTCGTCGCGGCAGCCGAGCGTGTCGAAGGTCGCGAGAATGCGGTCGCCCGCGTCGGTCTCACCCGATCCCTTCACGACGAGGTGCGCGCCCTTCATCGGCGCGAGGCCACCGTGTCCGAACGCGCGGCGCGAGCCTGCGATCGCGCGGTCGGGCTGCGCGGCGGGTGCGAGCCACCACGCGCTTCCATCGGCTGCGGCGACGGCCACGACCGGTGCGCCGGACGCAAGCGCCTCGCTCCGCGCGCGCTTGAGGTCGGCCTCGAGCATGCTCTCGACCGGACGGACGAAGCCTTGGTCGCCGCCTGCGAGACC
>JBEAQW010000263.1:0-6487 GCA_041163725.1 Planctomycetota bacterium | reverse complement strand
GTGTTCGAGACGATGTCGCTGCAGAAGAACCACAGCGCCACGCTCATGGTCGCGCCGGCCGCGTCCGACAGGTCGTACACCGGCGAGGTCAGGGTCGACGTGCCACTGTCGATGTCCTGGCTGACCGCGCTACCTCCCGGAGTGCCGAGTCCGGTCGTCCAGCATGCGACGCCCGGTGCGGGCGTGGCGTCGGTGGCGGGGGAGGCAGCATTCGTGCCTTGGACGCTACCGTTCGGAGTACCGCGCTCCCAGCCGCCCGCGGTGAGGGCGGCATCGTTCGACACCGTCCAGCCCGCATCGGCTGCCTCGAAGCTGTCTGCCACGACGAGGGCGCTGCCCGTCTGGATGGGCGCCGTGAACGCCGTCGCGGGAGCCGTGGACGGATCGACACTGAGACCGCCATTCGAGAGCTGCGCGCCGATGTAGTAGCGCACGGCCTGTCCGCAGACGAGTGGCGGGAAGTTCGCCTCGAAGGTGGTCGGCGAGAGCTGCGCCATCGCGTAGCCCGTGTAGTTCGCGCCGCCATCGGTGGAGACATAGAGCTTCGCCGATCCAGCGACGATCGATCCGCCGCCGGTGATCGCGGCTTCGACCGTGAACGAGTTCGAGCCGTTCGGGTCGAGGCTGGCGGGGCGTCCGCTCGGGTACGAGAAGGTGATGAAGATCGGCGGGTGGTTGATGAACAGTTCGATGCCGCCGCAGCGGCCGACGAGCAGGTCGAGCCAGCCGTCGCCGTTCACATCGACCGTCGCCACATCGAAGAGCGCACTCTGGCTGGCGAGGGGCAGGATGAGGCCCGGCTCGTCGAGAAGGCCCGTGCCGACCACACCGGTGTTCTGGTAGATGTGCGTGCGGCGTCCGGTCGACGGGCAGAACGGCCCGAGGTCGGCGTCGACATCGCAGATGATCACATCGAGGCGGCCGTCGTTGTCGAGGTCGGCGATGCGGGTGGTGTTGCCGAACTCCGAGAGGCTGTCCGCGATCGTGTACGAGGTGAAGTTCGCGAAGCCCTGCGCGTTGTTGCCGGTGTTGATGAGCACCTTGTCCTGGCCGTCGTCGACGACGACGAGGTCGATGCGTCCGTCACCGTTCAGGTCGCCGTGGTCGATGAAGTACGGCGCGCCCCCGACGGCCTGCATGGGGCCGTCGAAGCTGTTCCCGAGGCCATCGGGCTTCGAGTAGATGATGGCCACGTTCTGGCCGGCGGTGAGCGTGTTGACGCGGACCACATCGGTCTTGCCGTCGCCGTTCATGTCGGCGGCGAGCGCCGAGTTGCCGAACGCCGATGCGAGCTGCGCCGAGGTCATGCGGGTCGTGAGCGAGTCGGTGAAGTAGCCGGGGTTGGCCGCGCCGAGGTTCACGAGGAACTTGTTGTTGAAGTCGTTGTTCGCATTCTCCGCGGGGCTCTGCTGGCACTCACCGGGATCGGAGGTGTCTCCGTCGGCGTTCAGATCGAAGCAGATGGTGCCGCTGGTCTCGGGCGTGTCGTAGTCGGTGTAGAAGATGTCGACATAGCCGTCGCCGGTGAAGTCGGCGATCGCCGCCTCGCAGAAGCGGGGGTTCGCGGTCGCGCCACTAATCGCGAAGAGCTGCGGGATGCGGGCATCCTCGAAGCGGAACCCGAGCCAGTTGCCGTTGGCATCGTCGCCGAGGTTCCGGTACACGCGCGGCTGGCCGAGCATGGTCGACACATGGTCGCTCATGGTGGTCGCCGTCACGAGATCGAGCCATCCGTCGTTGTCGACATCGACGGCCTTCACATCGCGGTCGTTGCAGGCGTCGAGCATGCCCTGCGAGCCGGCGGCGTCTGCGGCCGTTCCGTACTCGATGGTGCGGTCGACGAGGATGCCGCCCTCGTTCATGAAGAGGATGTCGCGGAAGCCGCCCTGGATCGAACCCGGGAACTTGCGCATGCACACGATGTCGATGTCGCCGTCCTGGTCGAAGTCACCCCAGGCGAAGTCCTTCTCGAGGTTGTCGGGGCCGATGAGGCTCGACGAGGCCACGATGCGGCTGCTCGACTCGTTCACATAGTTCACCCAGGCGCCCTGCGCGGCAGCGATGCTCGCGGGAAGGGTGATGCCGACGATCAGGGAGGAAGCAGTGGTCAGTCTCATTGGGTTCTCTTTCTTCGCGCCGTCCGCGGAAACCTACGCGAATCGGCTGGCTATCCACTCTCGTTCGCTCAACGCGTCCGGTTCAGTTGCCGCAGGCTCCCCACGCTCCGAGGAGGATCGCGAGGTCGGCACCACCCGTGGTACCGTCGTTATTGAGGTCGTAGGTCGCGCCGCCCCAGCCGTTCAGCAGCATCGCGAGGTCCCCGCCGTTGACGAGTCCGTCACCGGTGAAGTCCGCGGGGCAGGCGGGAGCGCAGTTGTCGGGCACGCCGTTCAGGTCGAGGTCGGGCGCGCCGTTGAAGATCTCGACGAAGTCGACGATGCCGTCGCCGTCGCAGTCGCCCGTCACATCGACGCCGTCGCGCGCGGCGGCGAGAAGGAATGCGTCCATGTCCGACGAGTCGACGATGCCGTTCTGGTCGATGTCGCCGACCGCGCAGTCATCGTCGGGCGTCACCGTGGATGCCTTGCGGCATGCGGCCAGCAGCGAAAGGTCGTACGCGTCGATGAACTGGTTCGCATCGAAGTCGAACTCGTTGCGGCCGAGCGAACCGAGGAACTGGAGCAATTGCGCGCGCTGCGTCGCGGAGAGCGCCGCGAACGCTGCCGCAGACGCTGCGCCTTCGCCGAACGGTCCGTGCGCTTCGATCGCGATCGTGACGCGATCCTCGAAGGTTCCGCCGGAGGCGGCGCCGTTGTGGAGCATGGGGTCGCGCGTACGGAGATTCCAGAGGACCGGCGTGCGGAACTCCTGCTCGTTCGCATCGCCTTCCTGGACGCCATCGGCGAGGAGGCCCATGTCGTGGAGCAGGAAGTCCGAATAGGGACGGATCGCCTGGCCGGCGAGCGCGGGCTCGAGGCCGGGGAACGAACCGGTCGTCCAGTCGGCGATGTGGCACTTGTTGCAGCCGATCGCGTTGAACACGAGCTCGCCGGTCATGCCGGAGCGCGGCGTCTGCGGGGGCTGCGCGAGGTAGCGCTGGAAGTGCGTGACGCGCTCGATGAAGGTGAAGCCCTCGGCGTCGGGCACATCCTCGGGATCGGCGACGAGATCGCACGCGGCGAGCAGCGACATGTCGCCGTTCGGCGCGGTCTCGGTCGGAATGAGCGCGTTGGTCACGCCCATCTCGTTGCGCGTGGCGTCGGCCGAGAAGCTCAGGATGGTGGCGATCTGCGCCTTCCAGCCGAAGCGTCCGGCGCGCAGCGGGCTCGTGGGGCTGTCCTCGAGCGGAAGCACCCAGTGCACGCGACCCGAGATGCCGTCGCCGTCTGAGTCGAAGGGATCCTCGTTCGCGGCGATCGCCGCATCGGGAATCGCCTCGATCATGCCGAAGGCCATCGACGAGTTCGTCATGCGCACCGCGACCACCGTCGCCTCTGGCGGGATGACCTCGCGGCAGGTGTCGCTGATCGCGAGCGACTGCAGCAGCGAACCGCCGAGCTCTTCGAGCGGGAAGAACTCGCCCTTGTTGTCGCCGCCGAAGCGCGTGACCGAGATCGAGCCCCAGCCGCCGACGGGATTCGAGTGGCAGCTCTGGCAGTTGGACTTGTTGAGCGCGGGGCCGAGGCCGTTCTCCGGTCCGAACGGTGTCGCGTAGAGCTCGCGACCCGCCCAGAAGAGCGACGCCTGCGCCTTTGTGAGTGCCGGCAGGGGATCGCCCGCCTTCGGCTGGAGCGTCGCGCCACCGCCTGCAGCAGCGGTGCCCGCGAGCGACGATGCGAGAATCACGGTGGCTGACAGAGCGAGGCGTTGCGCGCGCATGCGGTCTCCGATGGTCGTGAGGGTCGCCATTTTGATTTACGTCCTAGGTGCGATGGGTTCGGCCAGGTGTCTCCGAGTCCGTCGCTCCGCCCGACGCCAACGCGTGGCTGTCTCGCGCGGATGCTCCGGCTTCAACTCTTCGCTGCACTCTCGCTCCGCGATCAAGCGCGGAGCACTCACACTTCTCCTTCAGGCAGACGGTCGCCGCACGAACACTCCGCGGCACCGCCTCGAGACGCCACCCGGCCCGATGGCGAGTACTTCAAGTTATCCGTCGATGCCGTGAACGGAAGGCCTTACAGACGGAACAGATGGAAAAACCGAACTTGCCGCGTTCGCGGAAGTTGATCGGACGCAGGCCCTTCGAGTTCTCATACCCACGCTGGGCGGCACACTCCCGGGTGGGCGCGTATGAGGACCTATAGTGCGTCCGACCGGCGCCCCGCGGGACCTCGCGAGCATTCGATGCGGCCAATGCACTCCATCTCCTCCGTCGTTTCCGCGGTTCTCGTCGCGTGGACGCCTTGCGCGTGGGCCGCAACAGGCTCCGTTGCGTTCGCGGCACGCGGTCACCAGGTGGTTCCTCCGGGTGTCGTCGGAGACGGGGCGGAAGTACGAGGTGTGGTCGAGGTCGGCGCGAAGTCGGCGTATCCCGACGATCCGCGGCTCGACATTGCGATCCGCATGCTCTCCCGCGGCGCATTCGACGCCGCTGCATTGACGGCGGGCACCGTTGCGGCGGAGCGACCCGAAGTCGACCGCGCACGCGCGGTCCGTGGCATCGCACTCAACAAGCTCAAGCAATACGAGGAGGCGCGGCGCGAACTCGAGGCGGCGCTCGCGTCGAAGCAGGCTTTCCCCGAGCGGAGGCATGTTCCGCACTTCCTCGGGTGGTGCTGCTACCACCTCGGCGAACTCGAGGACGCGCGCAAGGCCTTCGAGGAGCACCTCGTCTCGACTCCGGACGAGCCCGACTCGCTCTTCGGTCTTGCACTCGTCGCGATGGGAGAGGATCGGCTCGACGACGCGGACGAGGCGTTCGCGAAGGCGCTCGCGGGATTCACGCGCGAGCCCGCGAAGCCCATCGATCAAGCGCGCGTGCTGACGCGCATGGCGGATCTTGCGCTGCGTCGCGATCGCGTGGAGGAGGCCGAGGTGCTGCTCGCCCGCGCGGTCAAGGCGAGCCCGGTCCTGCACGAGACCTGGTCGAAGGTCGCGCGCGTGAAGGACCGGCTCGGGAAGACCGCCGAGGCCGACGCCGCGCGCGCGAACGCGCAGCGCGCGCTCGATGCGCTCGGTCGCGGGAAGCCGGCGCAGCAGGCGACCGATCCGGCCGCGCAGGCGCCGTCGAGGGATGGGGGGCGCGATTCCACGAAGCCTTCCGACCCGAAACCCTCCGACACGAAGCCTTCCGACACGACGCCGGAGCCACGGCCGTGAGACGCGCGCCGCGCGTCGTCCGTCCATGTACCCGAGGCGATGGTTCGCGGAGCCTCTCGCTCGGCGCGGGGCTCGGCGCGGCGCTCGGGTGCGCATCCATCGCGGCGATCGCAGCCGCCGACACGATGCGGTTCACCGATGTCACGGCGGCGAGTGGGATCGCGATGACGCTGACGAGCGGCGGCACTCCGAGCCGGCAGATCCTCGAGGTGAAGGGTGGCGGACTCGCGCTCATCGACTTCGACGGCGATGGCGATCTCGATCTCTTCGTTCCGAACGGCGCGACGCTCGACGATCCCGAGCACGGCCCGGGCGCACGGCTCTTCCGGAACGACGGCGCCATGCGCTTCACCGATGTCACCGAGGCATCCGGAATCCGCCACACGCGCTGGAGCTTCGGCGCGACCGTCGGCGATATCGATGCCGACGGCCATCAGGACATCTTCATCTGCTGCTTCGGGCCGAATGTGCTCCTCCGCAACCGTGGCGACGGCTCCTTCGAGGATGTCACGGATCGCGCGGGAGTCGGCGATCCGTCCTGGTCGACGAGCGCGGCGTTCGCAGACCTCGATCTCGACGGCGACCTCGACCTCTATGTGTGCAACTACCTCGCGTTCGATCCTGGCGCTCCGCTACCGCCGGCACGCTTCAAGGGGCAGCCCGTGCTCGCGGGTCCGCGCGGATACGCACCCGCTCCCGATCGGATCTATGAGAACAGGGGCGACGGCGTGTTCGTCGAGCGCAGCGGCGACTGCGGACTCGCCTCGGTGAAGCCCGCGTTCGGGCTCAACCTGGCGATCCTCGACTTCACCGGCGATGGTCGGCCCGACATCCTGGTCGGCAACGATTCGCAGGACAACAACCTGCTGGTGCCCGACGCCCCGTGGCGCTTCACCGACAACGGGCTCCGCTCGGGCATCGCGGTCAACGGCGAGGGTTCGCCGCAGGCGACGATGGGCGTTGCGGTCGCGGACATCGATGGCAACGGCCGACCCGATGTGTTCACCACGAACTTCTCGAGCGATACGAACACGCTCCACCTGAACCTCGACGGGCGCAGCTTCGACGACCGCACCAACCAGTACGGACTGGGCGCGCCGAGCCGGACGCAGGTCGGCTGGGGCGCCGGCTTCTTCGACTTCGATCACGATGGCGACGAGGATCTCCT
>JBEAQW010000262.1:0-3891 GCA_041163725.1 Planctomycetota bacterium | reverse complement strand
CCGCCCCGCCGCGTGAAAAACACGCGGTTTTCTCGGGTCTTTTATGCGGTTGTCGAATCCCTCTCCGCCCACTCCGAGAGCGGTCGTGGCTGCTGCCGCGATCTTCGGTAGGAGGCGCGCCGGCTGTGTTGGCGGCGCGGTATCTCCGCCTCAGTTCGCTGCCCGCATCGACTCGACCATCTGGCCGAGGATGCGGTCCATCGCGCGGCGGTAGACCCACGCGCGCTCGGAGGCGTTGCCGTGCTCGGCGGCCTCCTCGAGTGCGGAGGCGAGTGTGGCCCGTGCGTCCGGACTGATCGCGTCTTCGCCGAGGAGGACGACCGAGGCGATCGCGAGTTCGTAGAGCGCGGCGCATGACGGTGCATCGCCGGCGTTGAAGCGGGGGACGCCGCGTTCGATCGCGAGTTCGAGGATCGCCGCTGCCTGACGTGCCCGCTCGGGCGAGCGCGCGTCTGCGCTCGTCCGACTCGACGCCGACGCGGCGCTCGGAGCCGGCAGCACGCTTCCGATGATGTGGATGACGCCGTTCGCCGCCTCGATGTCGGCGACCTCGATCGGCGCGTCGGAGACGGTGATCGCGCCGGAAGCGAGTGCGAAGCCGACCGTTCCGTTCCCCATCAGCGTGCGCGCCGAACCCTGCGAGAGCATCTCGTCGCGGCGAATCGCCGTGGGGAGGACATGCGCGGCAAGCACCGCCGTGAGCGCGGGCCGATCCGCGAGGAGCGCCTTCAGCGCATCGGCCGGGATGGCCGCGAACGCCTCATTCGACGGTGCGAGGAGCGTCCACGGCCCGGGATTCTCCGTTCCGAGCTGCGGCCCGAGTCCGGCCGCCTCGATCGCAACGCGCAGCGTGGCGAGCCGCTCGTCTTCCGCGACGATCTCCTCGATGCTCCTGAGTTCGGGCAGCATGACGCTGTCGATCACATGGACCAGTCCGCCGTCGAACGCGACATCGGTCGTCACGAGACGCGCACCGTCGATGGTGAGTGCCGAGGAGTCGACTCCGAGCGACTGCCCCGAAAGAGCCTTGATCCGTCGGCGGTCGAGCACCGCGGCGCTCTCGAGCGAGTCCGCGACGACATGATGCCTGAGGATCGCCTGCAGCGTCGACCTGCCCTCGGCGCTCGTCAGGAACTCCACCTGCTTGCTCGGAAGCTTCGCGAACGCCTCGTTGGTCGGCGCGAAGATCGTGAGCCGTGCGTCCTTCGGGAGCTCGATGCCGGAGGCCTTCACGAGTTCGAGAAGCGTGGTGAGCCCAGCCTTCGCCGCGACGGCGGACAGAGAGCTCGCGGACGGCTTCGTGGCCGCTGCCTGCCCCATGGGACGGATCCAGTCGACCTCGATCGAGAACGGTCCCTCACGCTTGTCGGAGAGCGTGATTCCCACGGATTCGACGGACGCCGCGTCGAGCGCCGGCGCATTGGGGACGCGTCGGCCGAAGGCGCGTGCGACGCACTGGTCGAAGGGGATCTCGACCTCGACCCACTCGCCGTCCTTCGTCTTGAACTCGCTCTGGTAGCCGCCGGCCATGAGGCGAAGGCGCGACGACCGAATGTCGCACTGGTAGGTGCGGCCGTCGCCCTTCACGCGGAGCCGCAGTCCGGTCGCGCCCGCGAAGGCACCCTGCGGAACCGATGTGCGGATCTGCGAGAAGCCGCCGTTGTTCTCGAGCGAGAGTTCGCCTGTGAAGCGCAGCGTGCCGCCTTCGCCCGCTGCGATCCGTCCTGTCGACAGACCGCCCATCACTCCGTCGAGGACGACCTGCCAGCCCTTCGTGCCGTTGTCGAACTCGAGGTCCGGCCCGCTCTGGGCGAGGCAGGGGGCGCAGGTGAGGAGGGCGGTGAGGAGGGTCGTGCGAACCGAGGTGTGCTGCGTCATGGCCCGTGGAAATCGCGCGGAGCCGTCGGCTGGATGTGCGTTTGACGAGAAGGGCCTCGCTTTTGCTTGGAATGCCAGCGCGCCCCGTTTCGCTCCGCCAGACCTGGAGGCTGTGCCAGAGATGGGGGGTGCCCGGAAGACCGCGTCGAGGCGGGTGGCGTACCGCATCCGCAGGAGCCGAGGGTGCGAAGTCGCGGAACCGCCGCGCCGTCTCGCGGTCGGTTGGAACAGCCCCATGAGCCGTCGCACGCCGCACGCCTCGTCCATCGTTCTCCTCGGTTCGCTTCGCCCTCGCGCCGCTCTACTCGCCGTTGCCGGCGTGCTCGGGCTCGGTGCGTCGTCCGCAAACGCGCAGGTGGTCAACGAGGTGATCCGGCTGCGTGGGAAGTCGGTCTCCGCGAGCGACTTCTTCGGGACGAGCGTCGCGCTGTCCGATGCGTTCGCGGCGATCGGTGCGCCGCGCGCGGATGGCGCCGAGTCCGACACCGGGGCGGTCTACCTGTTCGACCCGGCGACCGGAACGCAGCGTTCGACGCTGTTCGCAGCGGGCGGGCGTTCGCGCGATGAGTTCGGGACATCGATCGCCTTCGATGGATCGCTCGTCGCGATCGGTGCGCCGTTCGACGACGAGATCGACCAGAACGCGGGTGCGGCGTACGTCTTCGACGCGGTGACGGGCACGCAGGTCCTCAAATTGACCGCGGCGAGCGGGCAGTCGCTCCACGGTGCGTCGATGCAGGGCGAGGCGTTCGCAGGTTTCGGACAATCGGTCGACATCGAAGGCGGGCGCGTCATCGTCGGTTCGCCCAACACCTTCGCGAACGACAATCCGACGGGCGCGGCGTACATCTTCGACATCGAGACCGCGTCGCTGCTGCTTCGGCTCGAGCCTGGAGATCAGGGCGCCCGTCTCTTCGGTGCGAAGGTCGCGCTTTCGGGTGATCGCGCCGTCGTCACGGCGCCGTTCGACGTGACTCCGGGCTACGGACGCGGCGTGGCGTTCGTCTTCGATACGACGACGGGCGAGCGGCTCTTCACGCTGCTGCCCGATGCGCCGGGCGGGAACTTCGGCGAGTCGCTTTCGGTCTCGGGCGACATCGCGGTGATCGGTGCGCCCGCGCAGCCGATCGGTGGCGAGCATCTGTACGGCGCCGCGTATGTCTTCGACATCCGCACCGGCGAGCGCATGCGCATGCTGCTGCCGGACGATGCGGATGGGCGCGGCTTCGGCCGTTCGGTCTCGTCGACGGAAGGAACCGTCGTCGTCGGCGCATGGGATTCGCTCGATGGAGGCGTGTTCACCGCAGGCGCCGCGTATGCGTTCGAGCTCGCGACGGGCGTGCAGCGTGCGAAGCTGCTGCCGAGCGACGGTGGGCCGGGGCGCGGGTTCGGCTTCGCGGCGGCGTTGCGCGATGGTCGCGCGGTCGTCGGCTCGTATCTCGGGGACGATCCGGCGGAGTTCACCGGTGCGGCCCACCTCTTCGAGCTCCCGCACGGAGGCGCGTGCATCGGCGACATCGATGGCGATGGTCGCGTGGATGCCGTCGACCTCGGTCTCCTGCTCGACGCATGGGGGCGCTGCACAGCGGGTTGTCCGGCCGACCTCGACTCGGATGGATCGGTGGGGGCGGGCGATCTCGCGCGCGTGCTCGATGCGTGGGGCGCGTGTCGGTAGGGGCGCGGTTTGCGCGCCGTGAGCGGATCGGCGTCGGCCGCGGCCTCGGGCGAGCGGCGGCGAGTCCGAAAATGGCGTGACGGCGGGGCGGTCGGCGGGCGAGTCGTGACTCCGCGCGCGAATGTCACGCGATGCGGCCGAATGCATGGCCCCGGCATCAGGGCTCGGTTCCGTTCCGCGGTCCGCGCATCACGGCCGTGCGTTGCGTCCCCGTCCGTTCGGAGCGGTCGGGGAACGGTCGAGCAGCGGTCGAAGCGGACCTGCGGGCGGTTCGAGACCGCGTCGCCACGAGAAGGAATCCACCGTGAATCCCACGAACAACCCTCGCCTACCACTCG
>JBEAQW010000261.1:0-3638 GCA_041163725.1 Planctomycetota bacterium | reverse complement strand
GATGGGAATCGCGCGAGGACGCGTCAGGCACCGGCGACGGGATCGGCCTCGGCCGACACGCTCGCGGGCCGTCGGCGTCCCGGTGCACCGATCGATCGCCGCACGATGACCGCGACTCCGGCTCCCGCGGGGAAGCCCGGCGGGTTCGGCGGTGGTGGAGGTGGGCTCGGGGGCGGAGTTGCCGCGAAGAGCGGCGAGGCGGTTGGAACACGCGACGCGTTCGACCAGAGTCTCGGAGTCGAGTTCTCTGCGGCGATGGCCGAACCCATGGCTGATTCCGACGAGCAGGCGACGAATGGCGCGCCGGCGGCACCGGGCGAAGCGGGCGATGCCAGGAAGCCGCTCCTGACGATCGAGGCGCGCGACCGGCTGGTGCGTGTGCTCGACCGTCGACTCGTTCTCGTCGCACTCGCCCATCTGGTGGGCGATGCGAATGAGGCGTCCGCGGTTGCACGGGAACTCGGGCTCGCCGAGCGCCAGGGCAGCTTCCTGGTTGCGATCAGGATCGACGCCTCCGCGGGCGGAGCGATCGACCCGAAGCTCGCCGAAGCACTGCGTGCGCTCGGCGCCGTCATCGAGGGCAGCGATGCCGCGCGCGGGCTCGTCGTCGCGCGCGTCGAAGGTGCGCGCCTGACGGAACTCTCCGGTACTGCGGGCATCCGGCGCGTCGAGGCGCTCGCATGGCCGGGTGCGTCCGAGCGATAACGGCGGCACCATCCGGAAAGGTCGACCTCGGGAGGCGCACCATCGCCTCCCGAGGCTTCTTTTCAGCGATTTTCGGCGCTGTTTCCACTTCTGCGCCGATGAAAAAGGCGTGTCGGCCTTCGGTCCAACTCCGATCCCACCCACGCCGAACGCCGTGCAGGCCTCGTTCATCGGCCAGCAGGCGCAGGGTCCCCGTGCGCGCGAGAAGAACAAGCCGAGCGAGGCCGACGCCACGCGCCGCTTCGTGATCCGCGACGAAGTGCGACTCTCCGATCCCGCCGAGGCGCAGACCGTCGATTCGAAGCCGGATGCCGCGGAGGAGTGGAAGCACCGCCGCAACGACGAGCGCGGCAAGCTCGACATCCAGGCCTGACGCCGACGCGCGGTTCACGCGCCGCGATCGGACCGGTCGTCGACCCGCACGCCGAGCGCGCGATAGATCCGCTGCGTCGCGGCGCTCTTGTTCAGCGTGTAGAAGTGGATTCCCGCGACGCTTGAATCGAGCAGATCCCGGCACTGTTCGGTCGCCCAGTGGATTCCGGCGTTCTCGATCGCCTCGGCATCGCCCCTGCACCGCGCGATCGCGCGCAGCAGCGATGCCGGGAAGCGCGTACCCGCCGCGAGATCCGCCATGCGCTTCAATCCACCTGCGCTCGTGACCGGCATGATTCCCGCGATGATCGGCGCGCGGATGCCCGCGAGCTCGCAGCGTGCGCGCCAGTCGTGGAACGCATGGTTGTCGAAGAAGAGCTGCGTCACGATGTAGTCGGCGCCCGCATCGCACTTCGCCTTCAGGTGATCGAGCTGCAGCAGCGTGTTGGGTGTCTCGGGATGACCTTCCGGGAATCCCGCCACACCGATGCCGAAGCCGCGCCCACCGTTCACGCCGAGCCGTTCGCCCTCGCGCCGGATGAACGCGACCAGATCGGCCGCATGGTTGAAGTCGCCGAGCGCCAGGATGCGCGCGCCCGCCGGTGGATCGCCACGCAGGGCGAGGACATTTCCCACGCCGTTCTCCGCGTACAGCTCGAGGATGCGGCTGATGTCCTCCCTCGTGTGGCCGAAGCAGGTCAGGTGCGGGACGGGCTCGAGCTGCGTCTCGCGCTTCAGGCGGACGACCAGGGCATGGGTGTTGTCCCGCGTGGATCCACCGGCGCCGTAGGTGACCGACACGAAGCTCGGTTCGAGCGGCGCGAACTCGGCGATCGACCGGTAGAGCGACTCCCAGCCCGACTCCGACTTCGGTGGGAAGAACTCGAAGCTCATCGCGGTGGTGTCGCGTGCCAGGATGTCGGCAATGTGCATCGGCGAGAGAGTAGCGCGGGCGGGGGAGGGCGTACCATGCGGTCCCGTGCCCCACCGCAAGTCCGTTCAACGCAGCGCGATTCCCCGGCCGGCCGCCCGCCGGCTGAGCCTGTATCTGCGTGAACTCGCGAGCCGCCTCGACGAAGGCGAGGAGTCGGTGAGCTCCAAGTCCCTCGGACGCACGCTCGGCCTGACCGACGCGCAGGTCCGCAAGGACCTCGCGCTCTTCGGTCAGTTCGGCCATCCGGGGCGTGGATATGTCATCTCCGATCTCGTCGACTCGCTGCGCAAGATCATGGGTCGCGACCGGAGCTGGCGCGTCTGCGTCGTCGGAGCGGGAAACATCGGGCGCGCGCTGGTCTCCTACGACCGGTTCCGGCGCGAGGGATTCGAGATGCTCGCGGTCTTCGATGCCGATCCGGCCATGGTCGGCCGCGAGATCGGCGGCATGAAGGTTCGCCCGATCTCCGAACTCCCCGCGGCCGTCGTCGCCGAGCGGATCAACCTCGGGATCATCGCCGTCCCGCGCGATGCCGCGCAGCAGGTGGCTGATTCGCTGGTTGCGGCGGGCATCAAGGGCATTCTGAACTTCGCACCCCGCCGGATCGAGGTCCGCGAGGGTATCGGCATCGTCAGCGTCGACTTCACCGTGGCGCTCGAGCAGCTCGCCTTCCAGATCGCGTTCGACCCGACCGGCGGGGATGAGTCCGACGACGAAACCAGCCCCGACGCAGAGGCACCCGAGCGCGGGTAGAACACCCCTTCAAGATGAGGGCTCCCCAGACCATGCATCGCAGCCACTTCACCATCGCCGTCGCGATGCTCGCCGCTGTCGCCGCGGGATCCGGCTGCCGCGGCCGCGCGCTGGCGCCGAATGCGGCCGACGGCCTGCGTGCGGAACTCGTCGAGCGCACGCGCGAGCGTGACCTCGCCCGGGCGAAGGTCGCCGAACTCGAGACGAAGGTGGCGGAGCTCTCCGCCACCCGAGACGCCCGTGTCGACCCCGAGGCGATCGAGGCGCGCCCCGCACTCGCGGCGGTCGTGCTTTCATCGCTCTCCACCGCGCGGCGCTCGGACGCGAGCAGCGCGACCCTCGCGCTCGTGCTCGAGCCGCGCGACGCGCTCGGTCGGTTCATTCAGATCACGGGCACGGTCCGCGCGAGCGTGGCCGCCCTGGTACCGGGGCGCGATCCGCTTCCCGCCGGCTCGGCGACGCTCGGACCGAAGGCGCTGCGCGACTGCTATCGCACCGGGTTCCTCGGTACCCACTACACCGTCGAGATTCCCGTGAAGTGGGAAGGGGCGGAGGTCGCGCGCGCCGTCAGCGTGTCGGCCGAGTTCACCGATGCACTCACCGGGAAGGCCTACATCTGCCAGGGGACCGTACCGGTGATCGCGGTGTCCGCGGGGTCGGAGCCGAAGCGTTAGGATCAGCGTCCGAGATTCATCCGATGCAACGCCCGCGTCGCCTTCCTCCCGCAGCCAGCGCCTTCGCGCTCCTCGCCATGCTCGCCGTGGGCGGCGGGGTGATGCTCGCCGGTGGTTGCCAGAAGGTGCTCTTCCCGACGAACCTCCCGCGCAGCCAGTTCGAGACGCACGACCGCATGCGTCAGCGCTATGTGCCGCTC
>JBEAQW010000260.1:0-6104 GCA_041163725.1 Planctomycetota bacterium | reverse complement strand
GCTCCTCGTGCGGCGTGGTCTTCGCGGTGCGGTGCACCGCTTCGAGCACGCCTTCCTCGTCGGGCGCTCGCGCGGCCAAGGGCTTCGGATCCTTCGCACCGGCCCGCGCTGCGGGCCGGTGCTTCGGATTTCGAATCCCGTCGATTGAGCCGCGGTCGCGCCGCTCCTCGTGCGGCGTGGTCTTCGCGGTGCGGTGCACCGCTTCGAGCACGCCTTCCTCGTCGGGCGCTCGCGCGGCCAAGGGCTTCGGATCCTGCACATCGCACCACGATCGCCGGGATGCAGGGCGTAGAGTGCGGCTTCGACCGCCATGCCTCCCGAGCTCAAGCCGCTTCTCGCAATTGTCATCGCGCTCGCGATCGCGCATGCGCTCCTCCGCGCGCGTGTGCGACGGTCGGACAGCGCTCGCCGGGTCCGCACTGCGACGAAGCGGGCGATCGCGCCGATAGAAGGCGCGGAACATGTCGCTCCGGCCGCGAATGCCGCGCTCGCTGCGCTGCAGCGCGCGGTTGCGGAGCGGCGATGAGCGATCCGTCATGAGCGCCACGATACGCGTACCCATCGAGATTCCCGGCGCACCGACGAGCCTGCTCGTCGCGCGCGGTGCGATCGGGAGGCTCGGTGCGCTGCTTGGCGAGGAGGGTGTCTCGGTCGCCGGTAGACGCGTCCTGGTGGCCGCCGATCGCAACACGACGCACCTCGCCTCGCCACTACTCGCGAGCCTGACCGATGCGGGTGCGGACACCGCGACGATCCATCTCGAGGCGACCGAACTCCGGAAGTCCCTCGCGACGGTCGACGCGATCTGGCAGGCCGCGCTCGCGCATCGGATCGATCGCGGCGGTCTCCTGATCGCCCTCGGCGGTGGAATCGTCGGCGATGTGGCCGGCTTCGCCGCGGCGAGCTACCTACGCGGGATCGAGCTGGTGCAGGTTCCGACGACGCTGCTCGCGATGGTCGACGCGTCGATCGGCGGCAAGACCGGCATCAACCTGCTGCTCCCCGGCGGCGCGCTCGGCAAGAACCTCGCGGGCGCCTTCTGGCAGCCACGGCTCACCATCGCCGACCCGGACGCCCTCGCCACGCTTCCGCCGCGCGAACTGCGCGCGGGCCTCGCCGAGTGCGTCAAGCATGCCGTGATCGCGGGCGAGCCGCTCTTCAGCCTGCTCGACGGTCTCATCGAACCGGCCGCGGCCGGTGATGCGGCGGCGCTCGGCCAGTTGGTCCCGGCTTCGGCGCGCGTGAAGGCGGGAGTCGTCGCGCGCGACCCGCTCGAGCGCGGCGAGCGCGCGAAACTGAACCTCGGCCACACATTCGGCCATGCGATCGAGACGCTGCCAGGGCACGATCTGCTGCACGGCGAAGCGGTCGCGATCGGACTTCATGCCGCCTGCGCCTGCGCGACCGCACGGGGCATGCTCGAATCCTCGACGGCCACGCGCATCACGGGACTCCTTGAGCGCGCTGGACTTCCGATCCGTCTCGCGCAGCCAGCGTCGGCCGCCGAGATCCGGCGCCGCATGGGATTCGACAAGAAGGTGGCGGGGGGACGGATGCGACTCATCCTGCCCTGCGGGATCGGCGAGATCGCCATCACCTCCGACGCTCCCGGGGATCCGACCTCCGAGTCGGCTACCTCCGCAGCCCTCGCCGCGATCGGCGCCTCGGAGTAGCCGCGCGGCGGACTTCAAAAATTTTTCCGCGGGCCCGCTCCACACCGATAACACGACCCATGCGCGTCGTTGCGATCGTCAACCAGAAGGGTGGCTGTGGCAAGACCACAACCGCAGTCAATCTCGCCGCGGTCATGGCGCGCGAGGGCGTGCGCACCCTGCTCGTCGACATGGACCCGCAGTCGCACTGCGCGGCGGGGCTCGGCGTTCCCGACAACCGCATCGAGCGCACCATCGCCGACGCCATGCTGGCCGAGCAGACGACCCGTCTGCGTGCCGACGAGTTCGTCTGGGAGGTAGGCCGCAACCTGCACCTCGCGCCATCGAGTGTCGCGCTGTCGCTGCTCGAGGCGCCCAACGGGCCACTCGCGACGCGCTTCGATCGCGACCGGCGTCTCGCGCGCGTACTTGCCGCGTGGCGCGAGGGTTTCGACTGGTGCGTCATCGACTGCCCGCCGACCATCGGTCTCCTGACCTTCAACGCGCTGCGCGCCGCCGATCTCGTGCTGATTCCCGTCGAAACGGGGTACTTCAGCCTGAAGGGCGCGGAGAAGCAGATCCAGACCATCGAGGCCGTGGTGGGGCGGTTCGGCCGCGACATCCCGTTCAAGCTGCTCCCGACGCTCGTCAACGAGAAGCGTCCGCTCTCGCGCGATGTCGTCGATGCGCTCGCGCGCCGCTGCCCCGATGCGTTGCTCCCGCTCGTGATCCGCGAGCACGAGGAGCTGCGCGACGCCGCGAGCTACGGCCAGTCGATCACCGAGTTCGCACCGGGTTCGGCGGCGGAAGCCGACTTCGAAGCACTCGTGCGATGGCTCGTCGAGCAGGGACCCGCAGCGACGGCACTCGATGCATACTCCGCCGACTCCGCGGTCTCCGTCGAGACCTTCATCGCGCAACCGCCGCTTCCGGCGGCTCCCGCGGTCGAGGTCCGTCCGCCGATCGCCGCACCCGAGCACGATCAGGCTTCGGACCGCATGTCGGCCCCCGCGGTGACGGCGGAATCCCCGATCCGTCCGCGCGAGCCCGACGGCGGCCGCGCCGCCGATGTCGCGTCGCGACTGCGCGCACTGAACGAGCGCGCGCGGCTGTCGAACGCCATCGGAGGCGGCTTCGGCCCGCGTCCGCAGGGTGATGGAACCGTCGTGTTCTCGCAGCCCTTCTCGCGCCGCGTCATGTCGGTCGTCGGGGACTTCAACGGCTGGAATCCCACTGCGAACCCGCTTGTCGAGAGCATCGACCAGCGGCGCCTCGAGTCGGTCGTGCACCTCGGGCCCGGAACGCACGCCTACCGCATCCTCGTCGACGGCGCCGAGGTGCTCGACGAGTTCAACAACCTGCGCGACGAGGCGATCGGCGCGAACATCGTCGTCGTGCCCGCGGCGCGCGGCGTCGACGGCGCGCGCCACGCGATCGCGGAGGGCGCGCACGCGGACGCCGGCGCGAAGGAGATCCGTCCATGACCGCGGCCTCGAACTTCGATGGACTGCCGGGCGGATGGCTCAGCGCTCGCCGTACGCTCGTCCTCGTCGGACACCTCCCGGTGATGAGCGGGCTCTGGCTCTCGCAGTACGCCGACCGCGAGGCGCGCGAGGGCGGATCCGCGTGCCTCGTTCGTCTCGCCGCGGATTCCGTGCAGCTCGAACTCTTCCGCGCGGGCTCGCGTCGGCCGGCGATCCGGCCGCAGGCAACCTGCGAGGAGGCGCTGCGCACGATCGCGCCGATCGTCTCGCACTGGCTGATCGTGCCTCAGCAGGCCGAACGCATCGACATTCCGAAGGGCACCGACGACATCGTCGTCCTCACCGGCGCCGACCAGGCCGCGATCGTGGCCGCGTATCGGCTGGTCAAGTCCGCGCACGAGGCGTGCGACCGACTCGGTGGAACGCGTCCGTCGATCTCGGTCGCCGTGATCGGCGCGGATGCCACCGAGACCGCGCATGTCGCCGCGCGCATCGGCGAGGCTTCGGGGACTTCGCTCGGCGTCCAGATTCCGGTGCGCGGCGGGCTGCAGCGCGTCGCACCTGCGGAGAGTTCCTTCCGCGGCACCTTCGATGAGTCGGCGCCGTCGCTCGAGCGGATCTGCGAGATCATCGCGAGCGCGGGTTCCTCGATCACGCCCTCCGCGCTCGGCGGAGCGCTGGAGCCCCCGGCCGCAGCGCGTTCCGCGCCCGAAGCGCACACCGCTTCGACCGCACCCGAGCCGCTGCGGTTCTCGCCGCGCGCCGATCGGCGTCCTCCCATGTCCCGCGGCGCATCCGAGCCGATTCCGTTCCGCAGCGAGCCGCCGCCGCGTGGCGGACGCGGGACTGATCCGGTCCGGACGCCGCCTGCGCGGGTCGCGCCGGCCGCCGATAGCGTCGCGGCGATCTCGATGCCCGCCGCGGCCGCGCCTTCGCCTTCGCTCCCGCCTTCGCCCTCGCGCGCAGCGCCCACTCCGAGGGAGATGGACCGCCTGCGCGCCACGATCGACGGAGCCTCGCAACTCCTCCGCGAGGCGCGCGACGAGCAGGCTCCACCCTCGCGCGGGCCGTATCACGCATCGGCCGTCAGCGGTCCGAGCGTGGCGCCGCCGATCGCGCGTTCGACCGGGGCGGCGCTACCCGACTCGCTCGTCGCCTTCGTCGCGGGCCTGACCCGCATCGACCACTTCGCGCCGCGATGCGAGCGCGTCGAGTTCGCGATCGACGGCACCGGCCGGCTGCATCTCGTCTGCAGGGCGGAGGACCTCCGCATGCTCGAGCGGGCCCGGGCCTGGCTCGCCGAGAACGGCGGGCTCTTCCGCCGTGCGTACCCGGAGGCAGTGGACGAAGCGGAGCCGCACATCGATCTCTTCGTGCAGGACATCTCGGACATCTCGCCCGTCGCGGGCGCGACGCTTCACCTGATGCGCCAGCTCGAGTTCGGCGGTCGCCGCTTCTTCGATCTGCAGACGATTCCCGCCTGAAGTCCTCAGCCGAGGCATCCGCTCGCGCGAACCGCGCGCAGCAGGTTGTCGTGCGCGAATCCCGCGGCCGTTCCGCCCTCGCGCGCGAAGCCCGCCTCGTCGAGCGCCCGGATCAGCCGCGCGTAGTCGCAGGGCGAGGCAATGCCCTCCGGCAGCGATTCCCGCCCGAAGCCGCCGTCGAGATCGCTTCCGAGCCCGACGCGGTCGAATCCCGCGATGCGCGCCGCGTGCATCGTGTGCGCGACGCAGTCGTCTATCGTCGCCGCGCGTCCGTGCGCGAGGAAGCGCCCGTAGAGATTCAGCCCGATCCATCCGTCGCGTGCGCGGATCGCCCCGATCTGCGCATCGGTGAGGTGACGCTCGTTGTCGGGAAGCAGCGTCTGCGCGTTCGAATGCGACGCGATCACCATGCGCGTCGTCGACTCGAGCAGATCGTCGAACGCGGCGCGCGAGAGGTGCGACGCGTCATGCAGCACGGCGTGCGCGTCGAGCGCCTCGACGAAGCGCCGCCCGAGCGGCGTGAGTCCGCCCGCGCGCGCGTTGCCGCCGGCATACCGGCTGCCGTATCCCCAGGAGAGTCCGACCGCGCGGAGCCCGCGCGCGTGCCACCAAGCCACTTCTTCGGGCGAGCGGATCGGATCGGCGCACTCCATGAGGATCACGACGCCGAGCCGGCCACTGCGCCCGGAGGCGGCGCGCTCGAGGTCGTCGGCCGAACGGATGATGTCGATCGCGCCGGCGCGCTCCATCTCCTCGTACCACTCGAGCTGCAGGAGACCCGCACGATGCGCCCCCTCGAGGTCATCCGAGTCGCGGTACGCCGCGCGGTCCTTCGACGGATCGCCGCCGCACTCGGTGAAGATCGTCCCGAATGCGACGCGCACCTGGCCCTCGGCGAGCGAGTCGAGCGTGCATGCGAAGGGGGCGTCGGCTCCGACCTTCGCCCGCATGTCGCGTCCGTTGACGGCGAGATAGGCCAGATCGAGGTGCGCATCGGCCCAGAACACGGGAGAACCGCCGGAAGTCATGGTTTGCAAGGTACGCCGCTGGGCCGCGCGCGGCTACTCTGTCGGGAATGAGCGAGTCGACCGCAGGTTCCCAGCCGACCACGCCCGACGCGTCGTCGGTCGCGCCTCCCGCGCCGACGCTCGCGGATGAGATCCGCCGTCAGCGCACCGCGGCGCTCGTGGTGTTCCTGGCGACAGCCGGGCTCCTCTCGGTCGCATGGAGCCTCGAGCCCTCCCAGCGAGGTTTCGGGACCCACCAGGCGCTCGGATTGCCCGCTTGTTCGTGGCCTGCGCGATTCGGGTTACCATGCCCCTCCTGCGGAATGACGACGGCCTTCGCGTTCGCCGCGAAGGGGCGCTTCGTCGAGAGTTTCGTCACGCAGCCGATGGGCTTCCTGCTGGCGATCATGGCGGGCATGACGCTCGTCGGCTCCGCATGGACGGTCGTGACGGGTCACAGCCTGTGGCCCGTGTACG
>JBEAQW010000259.1:0-5362 GCA_041163725.1 Planctomycetota bacterium | reverse complement strand
ACATCCGCCGGAGACTCGATGAGCAACGCGCTCACATTCAGGCCGAATCCCTCCGACCTCGCGAAGCTGAAGGCGGAGCTGAACCAGTTCGCGATCGCGACCCAGGATGCGATCGTCCGCAAGGCGGCGCGTAAGTTCGCGAGCGAGGAGATAGCCCGTCTCGCTCCCAGGAACCGCGCGACCCTTCCTCCCCGTGACGCCAAGAAGAAGATCAAGATCTTCAAGTCGGGAGTCGTGTGGATCGCGGTCGGCTATAAGACCGGATACGGGAACTACGGCGATCTCGGCGGACGCGCGCGGCGCAAGGCCTACGACCTCGAGGGGACGGGATGGCGTTCGCACTTCACCGAACTCGGCTTCAGGTCGTGGGCGAAGGGAATGCGCTTCGGCCGGTCCGACGAGCAGCGTGCATCGCTCGGCAAGGGATGGAAGCGCGGGCTCCGGCACCGCGGCCGAGGCGTCTACCATCGCGGCACGCGCGCGTCGGAACTCGTCCACTACATGATGGCTCCAAAACTCATCGGATACCTTCAGGATGAACTCCGTTCCGAGATCGCGAAGCGGTCGAATCCTAGGAGGGTCGCATGAAGCTCCCGACACTGAACGTCGACGTAAAGGTCAACACGTCGACCATGAAGAAGGACATCGAGCGCGCCAATAAGCAGCTCCAGGGGATCGGCGGCAAGGCGGCCGCGTTCGCCGGCGGCGGGTTCGGCAAGGTCGGCGCGCTCGGCTCCCTCGGCGGCACGGCGGGCTCGCTCGCGATCGGTGCCGCGGGCCTCGGGTTCGCCGCGGCGGCTCCGGGGATGATCGCCGAGAAGATCCTCGGGTCGTTCAATGCGACCATGGAGGAGGCGAGGAAGACCCTCGACGAGTTCGCCAAGACTGGAAAGAGCTCGGCAATGACGGCTACCCAGGCGTTCGAACTCACCGGAGGCCAGGGCAAGGCGGCCGAGATCGCCCCGCCGGGCTTCTTCGAGGGCATCGCGCGCGGATGGGCGAACGCAGCCGAGGAGGGAGGCGGGATCGCGACCGCGGTCAACGACTGGGCATCGAACCTGATGAAGGGACTCGGATGGCTCGGCACGATGATCGGCGGCGTGGTCGGCGGTGCGCGGGAGGGTGACGCGGCCCAGTTCGCCGACATCTCGATCGCGTCAACCGAGCAGGAGGCGCGTCAGCTGCAGGACCGCGACACGCTCATACGCCAGGATCGGCGTATGGCCCAGATCGCGAAGGAACTGCGGGAGCAGAATCAATGAGTATCACGAGCGACAAGTACCGCGCGCATCTCGTGTCGGTGCAGGCTTCCCAGGGCGATATCTGGGAGGTCCACACGATTACGGAGCGATATGTCATCGAGAAGCTCGATCAGGCGGGACCACCTCCCGTATTCTCGCCATTGAGTGGAGCCGACATCGTCGAGATCCTCGCCGACACGACGGGCCCGGGAGGCGCGGGAGTCATCCCTGGCATCGGCGAACCGTACAACGCGGGCACGGGCACCTCGTGGATGGATAGCGCCCTGGTACGCCGCATCAACTGGACCCTCGACCCGAAGGGCAAGACGCTGCAGGCGACCGTCGAGTACTCGACCCGCTACTTCTACTCGGACGATGCGAAGGGACTCGCGCCCGAAAACGAGGATGTCACCGCACCGACCTCTCTCGCCCCGGGCCTGTTCCTGCCGGCGTCCTTCACGCCGATCTTCCGCACGCGGAGCATGAAGCTCTACCGCGACGATCCGGGCGTGACGCCCGTCGACGAGAATATCGATCTCTCCTCGACCGACATCAACGGCGTCCCGAAAAACAAGGATATGCAGGTTCGTCAGGTCGGTGTCCGGCTCAGGATGTACATCGACTCGACCTCGACCGACATCGTCACACTCGACACCACGCTGCAGGCGTATCTAGGTACCAAGAACAACGACGACTTCCTCGGCTATTCACCGGGCAAGCTGGTGTGCGAGGGCGCCTCCATCAATCATCTCGAGAACGAATTCTACGAGCTTGTTATCGACTACCTGTACGACGAGCTGTACCACAACTCGCAGGTCCCCCAGCTCGGCACGGACGGCCGCCCGAAGATGAACGGGTCCAACTACGCCGATGTCCGATGGGCGCGCGACGCGAGGAGCGGAGTCGCCTATAACGACCTTTGGGCTTCCGGCGCCCTCGGCGAGTCGTACAAGTACCAGGCGTACAAGGGGGTCTGGTACTGATGCGGAAGAACTGGAACATCTCGCGCGACCCAACGGGCGTCGACCGTGCCATCCGGGAACAGCCCGAGTACGAGACGCTGTGGTTGCGACTGATGAAGGTCACGTCGTTCACGACCGTCAACGCGTCGACTCATCGCTACCTGTACACAGTAGTCGAGGCCACATTTTCCAATTCCCCCTCGTATGCCGGTTCGACCACATCGAATCCGGTCACCGACACGGCCATATCCATCTCGGAACTGTCGAACGCTGCGGCCAACGGTCCCTTCTCGTACGGCGTGACCGGCCCCTTCCTCGGCACCTTCGCGCCGACGCCGATTCCCGTGGGGACCTTCGTCCTATGCTATCCGCACCGGAATACCGCGGGAGAGCTCATTTACGTCATCATCAACACCCAGGCGATCGACGGGCAGTGCACCGCCCTGGGCGGAGGTCTGGATGGGGTGGAGGTGGACGGCGACGCCAACCAGCTCAACTACGTCTTCAACTCAGGCTCCAACCTCATCGAGTTCTCGGGAACGGATCCGGACTGCTACGGCAACCTTATCGCCGGAGGCGGAAGCTCCACCCAGAAGAACATCATCTACGGCGACACGGCGCTGAGGACGATCAGCGGCGGATATGACAACATCATCGGCGTGCAGGGCACGACCGGAACGACCGCGACCATCGCGAGCACCATCGGCGGCGGCGCCCATCATCGCATCGCGCTGAACGCCGACAACACGCTCAACAGCGTCACTCCGGCGGGAACGGTTACGCCGGACCACGGCACGATCTGCGGCGGTTCGTATGGACTGATCGCGAACGGCTCGTACGGCACGATCTGCGGTGGAACGATCAACACGATCTACGAGACGGACGCGACTTCGTCGACGGCTACGGGCGCATACGCATTCATCGGCGGCGGGAGCTTCAACATCGTGAGCGGCACCGCCGGCGTCGTGGCCGGAGGAAATACGAACAAGGTGCTAGCCCAGAACGGTTTCATCGGAGGTGGCGTCAACAACACCATCGACGGTACGAAGCAGGGTGCGAACATCAAGAGCGGCAGCGTCATCGGTGGAGGCAGCGCCAACACCATCCGGTGCGCGGTGCAGGCCTCGATCCTCGGAGGCACGTCGAACAGCATCGGAAGCTCCACGACCACCGACTACGGGCTCTACGGCTCGATCATCGGCGGATTCAGCAACTACATCGGCAACGGCGTCTACTCGCCCTATTCCGCCATCCTGGGTGGACTCCAGAACACGGTCAACGCATCGACCGCGATCGCCTGCGGCCGCAACGCGCTGGCGACGATCACGGGACAGTTCGCGCAGGGTGGGCAGCAGTTCGCCGCGGCCGGAGACGCGCAGTCGTCGGTCTTCGTACTGAAGGTCCAGACGACCAGCGCCACGGCCGCGACGATGACCTCGATGGCCGCCACTCCCGTGGTGCCGGTGGACACGACATGGGCCTTCAAGTGCCTGATCGCCGCGCGCAACATCAACTCGGATCTGGAGAGCGCCGCGTACGAGGTGACCGGGTGCGTATCCCGTTCGGGCGCGGGAGCCATGCGTATAGTGGGCACCCCGACCGTCACGACCGTCGCCGAGGATGTGGCGGCGTGGAACGTCGCCGTCGCGGTCGGTGGGAGCACCCTTCAGTTCAACGTCACCGGAGAGGCGGGCAAGACCATCCGATGGGTCGGACGGCTCGAGCTCGCCGAGGTCGGTGGATAAAGGCAGGAATCACCGGGAGCCGAACGATGCCAATTGAACAGCTCGACATGGTCATACCGCAGGGCGCCGACTTCGAGTACCTCCACGAGAAGACCGATCTCGACCCGGCGCAGATCAGCGGAATCACGGCGGTCGCCACGCTCCGCCAGGGGATCGGCGGCTCGATCATCGCCACTTGGTCTACGGCAAACGGATTCATAACGAAGAGCGCGCACGGCAACCACATCGACTTCACGATCAGCGTGCCGGCGGCGACGACCGCGGCGCTCTCGGCTCCGTCGAGCGGCGTCTACGACCTGGACATCAGCTACGGCAGCTCATGGACCGTGCGCCACGCCGAGGGCGCGTTCTACATCACCCCGAATGTCTGACCATGAACCTCGCAGATCTCGCTTCCCTATTCGCCATCGTCGGCGCGGTCGTCGGGACCACCTTCATCGTGGTCGCGAAGGTCACGAAGGTCGAGGTCATGCTCACTCAACTCCATGCCGAGATGAAGCGGTTCGACCGCCGAATCTCCGAACTCGAAAGGCAGATCCGTGAAAGACCGTAACACGACCGTCATGGGCATCGCGACCATCCTGATCGCCCTCTCCAACGCCGCGCTCGTCTGGTTCGACGGCGATCCGGGCACCAACATCGACTTCGCGGCGAGCTTCGCGGCGATCACGGCCGGCATCGGTCTGCTCAAGGCGGCGGATGCCAAGAAGGCGGCGGATGCTCAATGACTTCCTCGCACGGCTCGCGCTCGGCATCCTCGCGTACCTCGAGCAGCGCACGCGCAGGACGGCTCAGGATGCCGATCCTGATCCTGCTTCCCTTCGTCTTGCCGGCGATCGGCTTCGCGAGTGGATGCGGGAGCAGGACCGTCTTCGTGCCGGAGGAAAGCCCGATGAGGATCGGCCCTTCGAGTAGCCTGCGGGTCTACCATCGGGTCGACGGCGTCTGGACGCTATCCGAGAACCGCATCGCGATACCCGAGGGTTGGTACCTGGTGCCTCCCTCCTATGTGAGGGACTGACATGGCGAACCTCCGCGCGTGCTGCTGCGGCTACCCCGAGACGCCGTGCGCCGGCGCGTGCGACTTCGACACCTCCTACGCGGTGTCGGGCCTGTTCATCCAGCTGAACTACGCCTTCAGCAAGAAGACCGGATCGTGCAGCTCATGCACAACCAACTTCGACGGCCCGAACGTCGACATCGATGTCTCCTACACCGTCACGGGAACGCAGTCGACGCCGTGCATCATCTCGAAGTCGGAGGGCCGATGCTGCTACAAGGGCGGCGGGCAGATGGGTTTCACCTACAACCTACAGAGGCCCGAAACCTACTATTGCTGCGTCTCTGATCCGACGCCCGTCTGCAGCCGCGACGTACCCGTGATCGGCACATCTGGCGGTGTGCCCTTCTGCTA
>JBEAQW010000258.1:0-5756 GCA_041163725.1 Planctomycetota bacterium | reverse complement strand
GCTACACTTGCCCCCCCTCGACCCACGGAGAACCCATGAACCGACTCCCCCAGGCCTCGCTCGACCAGCTCTTCATCCAGGCCCGCACGCAGAACGGTTGGCTCGATAAGCCCGTTCCCGACGAGGTCCTGCGCGAACTCCACGAACTCGCGAAGTGGGGGCCGACGGCCGCGAACACCTGCCCGCTGCGGGTCGTGTTCGTACGGTCCGCCGAGGGCAAGGAACGCCTGCTGCCCTGCATGGCGCCGGGGAACATGGAGAAGACGAAGGCCGCGCCCGTCACCGCGATCCTGGGCATGGACATGGAGTTCTACGAGAAGCTGCCCAAGCTCTTCCCGCACGCCGACGCCCGCTCCTGGTTCGCCGGGAATCCCGCCGCGATCGAGGAGAACGCATTCCGGAACTCCAGCCTGCAGGCGGCCTACTTCATGCTCGCCGCGCGCTCGCTCGGCCTCGATTGCGGCCCGATGGGCGGCTTCGACAAGGACAAGATCAACGCGGCGTTCTTCGCGGGCACCACGCACCGCGTGAACTTCCTCTGCAATCTCGGCTTCGGGGATGCGGAGAAGCTCTATCCGCGATCGCCGCGGCTGGCGTTCGAGGACGCCTGCGTGCTCGCGTAGATGGCGCTGGCATCCGACGATGTGTCGGGGACTCCTGTATTTTTCATTCTTGCCGTATCAGGGATTCCTATAGCGACTCTTCTGATGCACGCCCCGCGTATCGGGGTGCTGCGTCGGTTATGAAGCAGTTCGGAACCATCGCCACTCGGCGATCCGCGCGCTCCGCTGCCCTGGCTCGGGCTTCAGAGTCAAATCGCACCGAACTGCTCGCAAAATCGACACTTGAACTTGCTTCGGTGTTGCCCGATGGCAGGTTCAAGTCTGCAGCAACGGCGCTCTGCGGCGCCGTGGAAGTTTCTTTCGGTTGAGGTGCCCTGGGTCCCGAGCCCGAGCACCTCGCAAGTCGTCCCCCCCGGCCGAGCGCTCCCAAAGTCGTCCTTTGACGCGTCGGCACAACATCCGAGGTTTGCAATGCGCTTCTCACACTTGCTTGCGAGCGCGGTGGCTGTATCCACCGCTGGTATGGCTCTCGCCCAGGTGGCGGTGCTTCACGACGGTACCGTCGTCACGATGAAGATTCCCCAGGAGATCTTCTCGGTCGAAGGTCCGGTGTTCGACATCGATGTCGCCAACCGCCGCCTCTACGGCGTGGGAGAGTGGGTCACCATTCCCGCAACTCTGAACGGCGCCGAGTTCGTGCTTGGCAACACGCAGATGGTGAACAACGAGGAAGTCATCCTTGGTCCGATCACCGTTGACACCTTCGATCGCCTGCAGGACTACAACGCCGCGACGCGTGACAGGATCTTCGATACCGCCGGAGCCGCTGGCCCCATTCGTCTCGGCGCGGTCCGGTCGCTGTTCAGCACTTCCGAAGCGCGCGCCACTCCGGTTGCCGATCTCGATCGCTTTCCGCAGATCCAGAAGCAGATGGAGGACAACTTCTTCTTCCTCGTGCGCAACGCATTCCTCCAGTATCCGCCGGGTGTTCTGCCGGACAACTTCCTCGGCCTCGTCGGCATCCGTACCGAGACCGGCGCGTTCCCGTCCAACAACAACCAGCTCCCGCCGCGCCGCTTCTGGCGCTATCCGACGCACGGCGGTGCGACCTTGATCGCGCAGGGATCGGTCTACGTCGACGCAAACGGCAACGAGTACAACATCCCGGACTTCCCGGTCAAAGGCTTCCTCGCGCATGTGCTCATCGCGGAGAACATCGTCATTGGAAACCTGACGGCCTCTGCCATCGGCAACTTCAACACGCCGGACTCGTTCGTGATCGGCGACACCCTGTGCATGATGAACCAGGATCCGCGCATGCCGATGGAGATCCTCGGCATCGCCGGCTCGCCCGTCAGCAAGGAGTACTTCACGACGCAGGTTCCGGCCGGCACCTTCGTGGCTGCGCAGGGACACATGCTCGGCGACCATGTGATGTTCGTCGAAGTGATCGATGTGACGGCCGATGTCTATGACCCCGCCGCTGGATCCTGGGTTTCGGTGCTCCAAAATACCTGGAAGTTCCGTCCCGGTCGTGGCCTGAGCTACAAGGGAGAGATCGTTCCAGCCAACACGTCGCTGCTCTCGATCCAGTTCGGGAACAACGGGGTGTTCACGGGGCCCGAGATCAGCCTCGATGCACAGTTGGTCTTGGATCCGGCCCTCAACTCCGCTCAGTTCGACATCGCCGATCAGGCTGGTGCGGACCCGGTGGTCGCCCGCGAGATCAAGTTCATCATCCGCGATGCGGTGACGAAGGAGATCACCCGCGAGAGGGTGTTCCACTGGGCTGACATTCTCGGCCTCTGATCCTCCGGTCGTTGAAACCTTGGCAGGCGGGCCTCCTCGGAGGCCCGCCTGTGCTTTTGGCTCGAGCAAACTTGAATCTCGACGAATTCTGCGGTGCATCGCTTGCAACTCGGCGGGGTGGGTACAGACTTACGCTGATTCCGGGGTGGTTTCGCAGTCTCACTGCGGCGTTTGCGCCGCTTGAGCCGCGGGAGCCTCGGCTCAGCGTGGCGCTCGTCCGCGTCGCGTACTTTCCGGGGCTGCCCACGCGGGGCTTTGTCGTCCTTTGCCGCGCGGGGCCATCTACATCGAGGTCAACGATGAATCTGTTGCGTTTGGTTGCTGGTGCGTCCGCACTTGGCGTGGGAGTTGCCGCATTCGCGCAGTCGGCCGTCCTGCATGACGGAACGATCCTGGTTCAGAAGGTCCCGATCCAGCTGTTCGCGACCGAGGGTCCGGTCTGGGATCTCGATATCGAGAACCGCCGGTTCCGGGTGTCGGGTCGGTACGTCACGGTTCCCGCCAGCATCAACGGCGTTCCGTTCGAACTCGGTGGTACCGAAGTGATCGATGCCGAGGGAAACTCGCTCGGTGCGCTCACCACCGACAACTTCGATCGGCTCTCCGATAGCCGTGCGATGTTCAAGGACCGCGTCTTCTCGTCGGCCTGCCCGGAGTGCGGTCCGCTTCGTCTCGGACCGATCCGTTCGATCTTCAGCACCTCCGAGGCTCGCGGTAATCCTGTCCAGGATGACGCGGACCTACTCGACCGCATGCCTGAAGTGCAGCGGATGATCGAGGACAACTACTTCTTCCTCGCCCGCAACATCTACCTCCAGCATGCGGATGTCCTTCCGCTCGAGTGGCTGGGGCGTATCGGAATCCGCGACGAGACCGGCGGCTTCCCGACCAGTGCAAGCAACCTGCCGAATCGGCGGTACTGGCGCTATCCCGTCAGCACCGGCGGAACCGTCAAGTCGGCGGGCACCGTCTACGCGGATGCGCTCGGAAACGAGTATCTGATTCCCGACCTCGAGCGCGCGTTCGAACTCTCGGAGAACGTCACCATCGGACCGGTCCGCAGCGTGAAGTTCGGCGACTTCTCGACGCCCGACAGCTTCGTCGTCGGTGACATCGCGGTCATCATGAATCAGGATCCCCGCTTCGGCGCGAATATCATCGGCATCGCCGGTCAGCCGATCACGCGCGAGTTCTTCTTCGCGAACCTGACGCCGGGATCCGAGATCGGCGTTGGCGGGTTCATGGTGGGCGAGCACCTCCAGATGGCGCAGGACATCGAGGTCGGCATGTACGACCCTGCGGACGGACTCGTCATGACGGCCGACCGCTTCTCGGTGGTCCTCGTCGACGGCTTCATCCAGTTCCAGGGCTGGATCATCCCGATGGGCGATCTGTCCTTCTCCGCCACGATCGCCGGCGTCGACTTCCCCCTCGAGGTGATTCCGGCTGGCGAGCCCGGTACGAAGGGCCCGCTCGCCGAGCTCGGACGCTACCGCCTTCGTCTGGATGGCATCATCCTCGACGGAGTGACCTCGGTGACGCTCACCGCGCGCGACCCCGCCGGCGTCGTCGTCAAGACCGAGGTCATCGAGATCCCGCCCGAGACGATTGAGTGATCGGCTCGACGGAGTGATTCGTCGATGCAGCAAGATGTTCGCGGGCCGCCCGGGTCGATTCCCGGGCGGCCCGCGCTGCTTTCCGACTTCGCCTATCATCTTCGCCCTATGTCCAAGGCCACCATCAAGACCGTCAAGGGCGACATGGAAGTCGAGTTCTACGACGCCGACGCTCCGAACACCGTGAAGAACTTCCGCGACCTCGCCGCGAAGGGCTTCTACAACGGGCTCACCTTCCACCGCGTGATCCCGGACTTCGTCATCCAGGGCGGTTGTCCGCAGGGAACCGGCACGGGCGGGCCCGGCTACAAGATCAAGTGCGAGGTCTCGGGTGGCAACCAGCGCCATGACCGCGGCGTGCTCTCGATGGCGCATGCCGGCCGCGATACCGGCGGCTCGCAGTTCTTCATCTGCCACAGCCGCGCGAACACCGCGCACCTCGATCGCAACCACACCTGCTTCGGCAAGGTCGTGAAGGGGCTCGAGGTCATCGACGCGATCAAGGCCGGTGACAAGATCACCGAGATCGTGCTCGCCGACTGAATGCGCCCCACGATGGCGCAGCTCGGCCGCATCTCCTCGCTGACGGTCGTGCGCGACACGCCGCAGGGGCTCTACCTCGATGGTGGAGCGCTCGGCGAGCTTCTGCTGCCCGCGAGGCTCGTGCCGCTTGGCCTCGCCATCGGCGAGGCGGTCGAGGTGTTCGTCTACCGCGATTCGGAGGATCGCCTGGTCGCTACGACCGAGCGTCCGCGGGCGTGCGTGGGGGAGTTCGCGTGCATGCGCGTGAAGGACCTGCATCCTCGGGCGGGGGCGTTCCTCGACTGGGGCCTGTCGAAGGACCTTCTGCTTCCGTTCAAGGAACAGCGGCCGAAGGTCGAGGTGGGACAGGATGTCGTCGTGGCAGTCGTGCTCGACGAGGACACCGACCGCATCATCGCGACGACCTACCTTGATCGGCACTTCAGCCGCGATGTGCCGCCGTACGCGGCCGGAGCCGAGGTCGATCTGCTGATCTTCGGACGCGGCGACCTCGGCTACAACGCGATCGTCGATGGTCGCTTCCGCGGGCTGCTCTACCACGCGGGGCTGACCGTGCCGCTTCGTCGCGGCTCGCGGCACAGGGGCTTCGTGACGCTCGTGCGCGAGGACGGGAAGATCGATCTCAGTCTCGATGCGTCGGGCTATGAGCGGATCGGTCCGCTCGCCGAGCAGGTCCTTGCGGAGCTCGAGCGCGTCGGCGGCCGGCTGAACTTCGACGACTCGAGCTCGCCCGAGGAGATCCGCCGTCGCTTCGGGGCGAGCAAGAAGGCGTTCAAGCAGGCGCTCGGCGCGCTGTACCGCGAGCGGCGGATCCGATTCCTCGAGCCGGGTATCCAGCTGATCGACCGCGAGGGGGATCGCGCGTGAGGCCGGGACGCATGGAGCGTGCCGAGGCGAATCTCGCGCGTTGGCGCGAGGAGGCCGAGCGGCTCGAGCGCGAGCGGCGCGGGCTGGTTTGGGTGCTGCGCGTTGGCATTCCGGCAGGGATTGTCGTGGCGGCGGCGCACGCGCTGATCGGCGCCGGCGTCGTCGCGATGAGCCTCGTCACCTACGGTCTCGGCATGTACATGATCACGGTGCGGCGGAGCGAGTTCGCGCAGGAGGTTCGCGATGCGGAAGCGGAACTCGAGGCTGCATGCGAGGCCGCACGCGAGGCCGCACGCGAAGTACGCTGAACCCATCCAAGTCGAAACGGAGCCCACATGGTTGAGATCACCGCGAAGTA
>JBEAQW010000257.1:0-3887 GCA_041163725.1 Planctomycetota bacterium | reverse complement strand
CGCGACGCGCCGCCGCGGACATGCTCCGGACTCATGTAGTTGAGCGTCCCCGGCGCACCGGCCTCGGTCAGCGTGCCGGCGGCGACCTCCTCGCTCTCGAGGATCGCCGCGACGCCGAAGTCGAGCAGCCGCGCGCAGCCCGATCGGTCGACGAGGATGTTCCCCGGCTTGATGTCGCGATGAAGCACTCCCCGCGCATGCGCGTGCGCGACGGCGTCAATGACCGGCAGCACGAGCCGGACGATGTCGACCGCACCGCCTCCCTCGCTGCGGATCGCCGCGACCGCCTCCCGAATCGGGCGACCTTCGACGAACTCCATCACGATGAACGGGTACCCGCCCTCGGTCCGATCCGGCGCACCCCACTCGTAGAGCCGTGCGATCGACGGATGCTCGAGCCGCGCCATGATGCGCGCCTCGCGTATGAACCGCTGCGCGCGCTCCTGATCCGCGAAGCGGGGAAGGGTCTTGATCGCCACGCGACGCCCGATGCGGGTGTCGGTGGCCTCGTAGACCTCGCCCATCCCCCCTGCGGCGATGAACCGCTCGATCCGGTAGTGGCCGAGCATCGCGCCTGGTCGGAGGCGCTCCGCCCCGCCGGACTCCCAGTCCGCGGCGCGGAGGAGTGCGGGTAGATCGATCGAGAGCAGGCCGGCGTGGTCCTCAGCCGGTCCCGACCGCCGTGCAGCGTCCGCTCCCTCGACGAACTCGCACTCGGAAAGCAGCGCGAGCGCGCGCAGTCTCGACGACGGATCGAGCGCCGCGTCGGACTCGATGTACGGCCGACGGCGTTCCGGTGGAAGTTCGAGCGCGGCATCAACCGCCTGAAGCACGGCGCGATCGAACGAAGCCACTGGATCGCCGAACTCCGCCCACGCATCGGGCGCGCCGCCATGGACCCTGGGGTCGTCGGGATCAGCCATGCCGACGCTCACGCCCGTCCATACGGCCAGCGAGCCATGAATGCGCCATCGCGCGGCCGAGCGTCCATTTCCGCTGCGCCGTCCGCAACGGCAGGTCCAGCACATCGGCAACCTGCTCCATGGTCAGCTCGGCGAAGATCCTCAGGCGAACGACCTCCGCCGCGACCGGGTCGGCACGCTCAAGCTCCTCGAGGAGCTTCAGCACCAGCGGCGCCGGAACCGGAACGGAGGTCCGTTCCTCAAGCTCGACCGGAACCGCAAGGCGCGACGCATGCTTCCGGCGCACCGAAGTCCGGCGCACGAGCTCGATCACGACCTGCTGCATCGCCCGCGCGGCCGAGCCGAAGAAGTGCGCCCGATGCTGCCACGGCCCGCGCGATGACCCCGCAAAGAGCTTCAGGTACGCCTCGTTCACCAGGTCGCCGGTGCGGATCTCCCCATCGAGCCCGACTGAGCGCACCCGATTCCTCGCCATCGCCGCGAGTTCGGCATACAGCCTCCCGAGCACGGGCTCCTCCGCGGATCGACCGCCCGAAGCGATCCCGTTGACAAGCGAAGTGATGCTGCCCGGATCCGATTCCACATTAGGCACTATCCCATACGGGAGTGCCGGGGGCAATCCCCGCGCGTCGCTCGCCGCCGCGGATGGGTGGCCAGAAGCGCCCCGCCGACACCCCGGGGGCCTTTGGCCGAAGGCCACAAGGTTCCGAAGTCCCGTGCCGCGAGAGGCTTCTGCCTCCACGACGATGGCACCGCCTCCCGGCATGCGCCCGGGTGCACCACGCGGGCGCCATTCGATCATTCACTCGCCTCAACCGCCGTTGGCGCTTCCGCAGGGACTGCGCGTATGTCCGTGCGGCGCGCGCGTCGGGAGCCGTTCCTCCCGATCGCTCGATCCGCGAGACCGAACTCGACCTTCCGGAGATCGAACGATGGCACGATGCTTTATGGGAGCCGCCGCCGCGACGGCGCTGGTCCTGACCGCCGCGACCGCTGCGCAGAGCGACTCCACCCCGCCGCGCATCGTCTCCATTTCGCCGACGCCGGCCGGCGGCCTCAACGACCAGTTCGGCCTCGCGACGCTCTCGATCCAGTTCTCCGAACCCGTCCTCGTCGAGTCTCCGCCGCTCGTCCTTGGAGTTGCGGGTGGGTTCGCAGTGACCTGCCCCCCGAAAACTGATCCATCCGCTATGAGAGTCCCGACCGGCCCCGGCTGGGCCCTGGAGACTCTCGATGAAACGGACACGACACACCCCTGAGCAGGTCATCAACAAGCTCCGCGAGGCCGACGCCATGCTCTCGTCGGGCCGCTCGATGGCGCAGGTGCTCCAGCACCTCGGCGTGAGCGAGCAGACCTTTCACCGCTGGCGCACCCAGTACGGCGGCATGAAGTCGGAGGAGGCGAAGAGGCTGAAGGAGCTCGAGGTCGAGAACGCGCGGCTCAAGCGGCTCGTCGCCGAGAAGGAGCTCGACATCTCGATCCTGAGGGAGGCGAACGAGTACCTGGGAAAGCCGCAAGCCCCTCGCGGCGGAGGACGGTCGTGACTCACGTGCAGGGGCAAACGGGATGCTCGGAGCGGCGTGCCTGCGCGGTGCTCGGCCAGCACAGGTCGACGCAGCGGTACGAGCGGCGCGTGGCGGCCGACGAGTCGGCGCTCGTCGGGCGCATCGAGGAGATCGTGCGCAGCCATCCGCGGTACGGCTACCGCATGGTGTGCGGGCGCCTCCGGCTCGAAGGGTGGCCCGTGAACCACAAGCGCGTGCACAGGCTCTGCCGCCGCGAGGGCCTGCGCGTGCCGCGGAAAAACCGCAGGAAACGGCGCCTCGGCGTTTCCGCGAACGGGATCGAGCGGATGAAGGCGATGCATCGGAACGACGTGTGGTGCTGGGACTTCGTCGAGGACAGCGATTTCCTCGGGAGGCCGCTGCGCTTCCTGACGCTCGTCGACGAGTACACGCGCGAGAGCCTGCTGCTCGAGGTGGAGCGGTCGATGACGGGCGAGCGGATCCGCGACCTGATCGCGGAGGTGTTCAAGGAGCGTGGTGCGCCGAGGCACCTCAGGAGCGACAACGGCTCGGAGTTCATCGCGACGAAGCTGAAGCAGTTCCTCGAGGCGGCGAAGGTGGAGACGCTCTACATCGAGCCGGGCGCGCCGTGGCAGAACGGCTACGGCGAGAGCTTCAACGGGCGGCTGCGCGACGAGCTGCTGAACTCGGAGATCTTCGCCGACCTCCGCGAGGCGAAGGCGCTCGCGGCGCACTGGCGGCACGAGTACAACCACGAGAGGCCGCACAGCTCGCTTGGGTACGATGCCCCGGCCCGTTACGCGGCGCGGCTTGCCGCCGCTGCGCTCGGGGCTCCGCCCCTTCGCTCCGCGGCGGCAAGCGAAGAAACTGTGCTTTCGATGGAAACAACCCGACTCTCATAGTGCTGGACCAGAGATCGGGGGCAGGTCAGTACCTGTCGAAGGTCTTCACACGGCGCGTCTGCACCGACCGCGATTCTCTCGACTTCCGTGTAGTTCAGTCTCGGCGTCACGGTCGCACCGTCGATTTCATTCGTGGCGAACGAGCCACTCCAGATGTACGCGCGACGAGGTAGGCCGGCAAATGCAGCGGTCTCGTCCCATGCATCGATGTGGATCACGACCTTGCTCGCAGGCACGTCGCTCTCCGAATCCGAGGACCGGTACTGCGTGTAGGAGAGTCGCCGCAACCGCCTGTCGGCAAGTCGCATCTCCACCTCGATCGCGACTCGTCCGTAGGGACGAGCCGACTCCCAGCGCACGGTTGAGGCGTCGGTCGAGGTCTGCGTCATGGTGCACTGGATCGTGGACAGATGGTCCGCGAGAGATCACGTCGAGATCACCGAAGGAAATGCAACGCACCCGTTGAACACGCTGAGGAGCTTGACTTCCTCGAAGTCGCTGGAGAGGCCCGGCTGGATGTCGAGCTCGCCCGGCT
>JBEAQW010000256.1:0-13950 GCA_041163725.1 Planctomycetota bacterium | reverse complement strand
AGGTCGGCGTCGGCGAGGTCGTCGGCGTCGAGGGCGGTCTCGGCGAGGATCTCGATGCGCGCGTCGGCATCGCCGTTCGGCTTGCGGTGGATCTTCACGCCGTAGCGCTCGAGCCATGCGGCGTTGCGGTTCGACTGGATCTGGTGGCTCGACGCGGGGCTGTCGTCGCCGGACGCGTTCTTGATCGGCGCGAACTCCTCGACGCGCGCGGTCTCCATCACGAGGCTCTTCGTGGCGAGCGCGAGGGCGTCGAATACGAACGCCTCGAACTTGATGGCGTTCGGTTCGGCGGGCTCGACGGTCTTCTTCCGCTCGTCGCACCAGTAGGGGACCTTCTTCCTCGCGCGATGGAAGGGCAGCGCGAGTTCGCCGCCCGAGGTCAGCCGCTCGAGGAACGCCACCGAGATCGCGTGGATCGCGATCGAGCCCGCGTTGAAGCGCAGCGCGCCCGTCGAGTCGACTGCGTTCGCGAGTTCCGCCGGGAGGTCGCTGTACTCGACCACGCCCGTCCTGCCGCCGATGTCGCAGAACACGCCGACCTTCTCGGCGGCGTCGCGCTTCGCGACCATCTTGCTCGACATCTCGCCGCTTGAACCATCCGAGCGCGCGTGCAGGCCGAGGAAGACCGGGTCCGCGATGCGCACGAGCGGATTGTCGACCTGGAAGTACGACACATGCTCGACGCCGCGCGCGCGCATGTCCTCGATCGCGCCGCTCGCCGCGAGCGCGCGGATGGCGCCGCCGTGGCCATCGGGATTCACGGCGAGCGCGTCCGGGCTCTCGAGGATGAGCTTGCCGTCGGGTGTGACCGACGGCATCGTGCCCTGCGGGAAGAGGAAGGTGTCGGCGGGGTTGCGCCCGAACCAGTTGTTGTCGCGGAAGAACGCATGCGTGTCGGCATCGTTCAGCGGGCTCGTCATGATGTACCAGGGGATCGAGCAGCTATAGCGGCGCTCGGCCGCCGCGATCTGCTCTGCGAACACGCGGAAGAGGGGTCGGCCGGTCACGCAGGTCGCGGGATAGGTGCCCTTCGGTCCCTTCCATCCGAGGCGCGTGCCCTGACCACCCGCCACGGTGAACGCGGAGACCTTGCCCGCGCGGAGCAGCGCTTCACCGTGTGCGCGCGCGTCGGCGATCGGCGAACCGAGCGCGACATACGGTGCGGGTGCGAGCCGAGAGAAGTCGGGCTTCGCCTCCTCGCCGCCCGCGACGAGCCGCGCCATGAGCGCGAGGTCCACCTCCGCGAGCTGGTCGAGCAGCGCCTCGCGCCGGTCGGGAGCGAGGGCATCGAGGTGCCGAAGGACATGACCCTGTCCCTGGGCTGCGAATGCCTCGGCGATCCGGGGCGCGGCGTCGGCTGTCGGCACGGCGTTCTCCTCTTTCTCTGCAGGCTCGAAGGTCGGGGTTCGAAGTTCAGGGCTCGAAGTTCAGGGCGACGGAGGCAGCGGCTTCGACCAGCCTTCGGGACGGTGACGCACGATCAGGCCCGCATGCAGGTAGATCACCTGCTCGCAGATGTTCGTGCAGTGGTCGGCGATGCGCTCGATCGACTTCGTGATCGTGAGCAGGCGGAACGCGTACTCGACGGGAAGCGTGCCCGCAGCAACCTGCTCCTGCGCGGTCTTGAGGAGCTGCGCCTTGAAGCTCGCCACGGTGTCGTCGAAGAGGAGCACCTGCTGCGCAAGACCCGTGTTGCCCGCGGCGAGCGCGCGGTTCGCGTCGCGCAGCATGCCGATCACGGAGTTCGCCATCACGCGGAACACATCGGGGATGCGCGCGGGCAGGGCGACCTCGGACCCGACGGCCTCGGCGATGTCGACGGCGCAGTCGGCGATGCGCTCGAGCTCGTTGTTGACCTTCACGATCGTGAGCACCGAGCGGATGGACTTCTCGTCGGTGACGCCCATGGCGAGCAGGGGGATCGATGCGCGCTCGATCTCGACATCGACCCGGTCGATCTCCTCGTCGGCCGCGATGACCGCCAGGGCCTTCTCTCGGTCGCCGTCGAAGTACGACTCCACCGCCCGGAGCGTGATGTCGAGGACGCGGTCTCCCTGTCCGACGATGTCGTTGCGGAGGGTCGCCAGCCGGTCGTTGAAGTTCGTCACGGCTCGCGAGTATACAACTCGCGCGTATGCTGTCGGGCTCGGAGGATTCCGCGCCGATGCCCGAACTCTGCGTGAACATCGATCATGTCGCCACGGTCCGCCAGGCGCGCCGCACCTACGAGCCGGATCCCGTGCAGGCGGCGATCGAGGCCGAGGCCGGCGGTGCCGACGGGATCACCGTCCATCTGCGCGAGGATCGCCGCCACATCCAGGACTCGGACCTTCCGCGCCTCAAGGCGGTCGTCACGACCAAGCTGAACCTCGAGATGGCCGCGACCGACGAGATGATCGCCATCGCGATCGGGTTGAAGCCCCAGCTGGCGATGTTCGTGCCGGAGAAGCGCCAGGAGGTCACGACCGAGGGCGGACTCGATGTCGCCGCGCAGGAGGGGCGCATCCGCGACGCCGTCGCACGTCTGAAGGACGCGGGCGTGCCCGTGAGCGCCTTCATCGACGCCGACGAACGCCAGATCGAGGCCGCGGCGCGCGCGGGCTTCGACTTCTGCGAGATCCACACGGGCCCGTACGCGCACGCCTTCCACGACCATCAGGGGGGTCTCGGCCACCCTGCGACGGCCGCGGAACTCGCGAAGGTGGTGCGGGCGGCGTCGGCGATCGGGGCTGCGGGCATGCGGGCGAACGCCGGCCATGCGCTCCACACGACCAATGTCGGGCCGGTGGCGGCGATCGCGGGCCTGCACGAACTCCACATCGGCCATGCGATCGTGTCGCGGGCGGTCTTCATCGGGCTTCGTGCGGCCGTGGCGGAAATGAAGGCGGCGATGCGCGAGGCGCGGTAATATCGCGCCCCATGATCCAGTTCCGAGGTTGCTACACCGCGATCGTCACGCCCTTCACCGACGATGGAACCACCGTCGACGAGAGCCGTCTGGCCGAGCAGATCGGCTTCCAGGCCGATGGCGGCGTGAGCGGCATCGTCGCGTGCGGCACCACGGGAGAGTCGCCCACGCTCGAGGCGGATGAGCATCGGCTCGTGGTCGAGAGCGCCGTGCGGCTCGGTCGCGCGCGCGGCATGCAGGTGATCGCGGGCGCGGGCTCGAACTCGACGCATCATGCGGTCGAGCTGCAGAAGCTCGCGCATGCGCTCGGTGCGGACGCAGGCTTGCAGGTCTCGCCCTACTACAACAAGCCGTCGCAGGAGGGCCTCTACCGTCACTTCATGACGGTCGCCGACAGTTGCCCGCTGCCGATCATGCTCTACAACATCCCGGGCCGCTGCGGCGTCGCGATCAATCCCGACACGGTGGCGCGGCTCGCGAAGCACCCGAACATCGTCGCGATCAAGGAGGCGACGGGCTCGATGGACTCCGCGAGCGAGATCCGGCAGCGATGCGATCTCACGATCCTCTCCGGCGACGATTCGCTCACGCTGCCGTTCGCAGCGTGCGGCAGTTCGGGTGTCGTGAGCGTGGTGTCGAACCTCTGGCCCGCGCGCGTGCAGTCGCTGTGCGACGCGTTCCTCGCCAACGACTTCGCGCGCGCGCAGGAGATCCACCGCGAGCTCTTCCCCGTGGCGAAGGGCCTGCTCTCGCTCGATGTGAACCCGGTTCCGCTGAAGGCGGCGATGAAGCTCCTCGGCCGCGACAGCGGTTCGGTGCGGCTGCCGCTTGCGCCCGCATCGAGGGAGACGGTCGATCGCATCGCGGAGATCCTCGCGAAGTCGAGCCTGACACGCCTCGAATCGGTCGTGCGCGCGTGACTGGGCCGAGCGCCGACGCGCCCCGTGCGAATCCGCACGATGTGCGGACGATGCCCTACAAGATCGCGGTGCTGTGCTACCTCTACGACGAGGAGGGCAGGCTGCTGCTTCTCCATCGCCGCAAGCCGCCGAACCGCGACATGTACTCGCCCATCGGAGGCAAGCTCGAGGTGACGCTCGGCGAAGGACCGCACGACTGCGCGCTGCGCGAGATCCGCGAGGAAGCGTCGGTTTCGCTGAAGCCCGACGAGATCCGGCTGATCTCGATCGTGAGCGAGACCGCGTACCAGGGTGAGGATCACTGGCTGATCTTCCTCTTCGAGGCGACGCGTCCGATCCGTTGCGACGAGATCCCGCACGAGGAGTTCGACGAGGGTCGCCTCGAGTGGCACCGCGTCGAGGATGTCGCGAAGCTGCCGATTCCCGAGACCGATCGGCTCGTGATGTGGCCGAATGTGTGCAGCCATCGCGGTGGGTTCTTCATGGTGCACATCGATTGCTCGAAGGAGCCGATGGAGCCACGGATCCACGAGAGCTGGCCGCGCGTTCCGTGACGCCGTCGACGCCGCGGCGGGGTGCATCTGGAGGGGCTGCGAGACCTGCTCGGGAGGTGCGAAAAAAGTCGCCCCGCCCAAGGCCATGCGCGGCATCGACTTACGCGCGATCGGTGTAAAAGAGCCCTCCGTGGCTTTGAAACCGCGCTTTCGGGTCTATTTTTCGATTGGGTAATTGGGTGTCGGTTCGCCGACACAGGAGGTTGAGGCTGCGACGCGTCCTTGGGAGTTCGCGTCGCCAAGGGGCCTAAAGGCCAGCTGAAGAGAGGGAAGACACGCGTTGTCGCGGGTCTCGAGGGTTGCTGTGGATCTCGAGGGAGGTTCTGGGATGGGTTCTGTCCTTTCGCAGGGAACGGCTTGCGCCGTTGGTTCTGTCGGTATCGCACTCGTGGGATCCGTGCTCGCCGCCTCGGCGACCGGAGGAGCTCATGCGTCGCTCACCGCGACGCTCGTCGGCTATCCCGCGGGAGGCTTCGAGACCGTGGGCTTCTCGTCGGGCCTGTCGTGGGATTCGAGCGCCGCGATGTCGCTCTACTCCGTGCGCGCGCAGCAGCATCTCTTCCAGGAGTCGGGCGGCAGCATGTTCCGCAGCTGGTGCATCGAGGTGTACCAGGGCGTGACGCAGGGCTCGACCTATGACTTCAATGTCGTGACGGATGTCAACGCGCCGGGTGGCGCCGTCGCTCCCGGGCCGATGGGCGCCGTGAAGGCCGCGGTCGCGCGTGATCTCTTCGCGCGCTGGATCGACGAGTCGACCGGCATGGTCAATGGCGGCATGGCCGACCGTGACGCGAAGAGCGCGGCATTCCAGATCGCCCTGTGGGAGATCACCCACGAGAACTTCACCGCGAGTTCGGCCGCAGGCATTCTCGGTCAGATGTCGCTCGGGTCGGGCGCGTTCCGCGCGTCGATCGATGGCGCGACAGCCATGTGGTACGACCAGATCGTGCAGTCGCTCGGTGTCGGTGGATTCCTGAACGCCGATCTCGAGGGCCTGACGAGCGCCACGGCACAGGACCAGCTGCGGCTTGTCGCGGTGCCGGGCCCGGGTGCGTTCGCACTCCTCGCGCTTGCGGGCGTGTTCTCGCGGCGTCGCCGCCGCGCCTGAACGCGCGTCCCGGACTCAAGCAACACATCGCCGCCGTCGAACGGAATGCCGTTCGACGGCGGTGTCGTCATCGAGGTTGGCGTTCGAGTGGCGAAACCGCCGAAGTCAGGTTCCGAGCAAGTGCGTCCTTCGAGCGCATCGGCGAGCGTCCGAGCGGCGGAGGTTGCGAAAGGAGCTTGGCATGGCATCTGGACAGGGCAGCACCGGGAACGTGATCGCCGCGATCTGCAGCTTCTTCATCCCTGGGCTCGGTCAGCTTGTCCAAGGGCGGATCCTTGCGGCCCTCCTGATGTTCATCCTCGGTGTCGTCGTCTGGGTCATCACCCTCGGCCTGCTTGGATGGATCGTGAACATCGTGGCCTGCGTCGAGGCGGCGATCTGGCGCGGTCCCAGGGCGTAGTTGCCGGGTGAGCCCCCGTGCGGTCCATCGGGCGGTCCATCGGGCGGCTCGTCGGACGGCTCGTCGATCGGCTCATCGGACGGCTCATCGGGCGGAACATCGCGTTGCAACTTCGCGCTTCGCGTACCCTCTGCGAACGATGTCCGTCGATCTCGACCCGTCCGAACTGCCCGAGTACCCGATCGCGAACAGCCCCGCCGAGGTCGCGCGGAGATGGACGATCGACCCGCGCATTCCCGCGACGGTTCCCGGCTTCGATGCGCCGTTCTTCCAGGCGGGGCTCGCCGGCTACAGCGATGGCGCGATGCGGCTCGTTGCGCGCCGGCACGGTGCGCCGTTCTGCGTGACCGAGGCGTTGCTCGACCGGACGCTCATCAACGGCGGCAAGGGGCGGCGCAAGGAGGACCCCGATCTGCTCGCGACCGAATGCGGCATGGGCGAGATCGAGGACAACATCGCCGCGGGCCTCGACGACCATCCGATCGCGGGCCAGGTGATGGGCACGATGCCCGACGAGATGGCGCGGGCGAGCGAGATCCTGGTCGGGATGAAGTACGACGTGATCGATGTGAACCTCGCCTGCCCGGTGAAGAAGATCAAGAAGTCGAACCGCGGCGGGCACTTCCTCGCGTATCCGGACGACGCCGTCGAGATTCTCCGGGCGGTGCGTGAGGTCGTCCCCGCGTCGATTCCATGCACCGTCAAGCTGCGTCGCGCCTTCGACGACACACCCGAGATGGCCGAGCGTTTCGAGCAGATCTTCGAGGCGTGCTACGAGCTCGGCTACGCGTGGGCGGTCGTCCACTGTCGCACCGTGCAGCAGAAGTACCTCGGCCCGGGCAAGTGGGAGTTCCTGCGCGACCTGTGCGCGAGGTATCCCGACCGCGTGATCTTCGGGTCGGGCGACATCTGGACCGTCGACGACATCTTCCGCATGCACGCCTACACGGGGGTGCACGGCGTGAGCGTGGCGCGCGGATGCATCGGCAATCCATGGATCTTCTCGCAGGCGCGCGCCATGATGCGGGGCGAGCCCGCCACCGCGCCGACGCTCGCGGAGCAGCGTCGTGCGCTCGAGTGGCACTTCGAACTCGCCATGCAACTGCATGGAGAGGCGTCGGGCGGACGGCGCATGCGGAAGTTCGGCATCAAGTTCGCGTCGCACCACCCGCTCGCGGGCGAGGTGAAGCGGGACTTCATCGCGTGCACCTCCGTCTCGGACTGGCGACGGACGCTCGAGAAGTGGTACTCGCCCGAAGCGGTGGCGCAGCTGGAGCGCTCGGAAACGGCCCGCTGAGAGGGACAGCGAAGATCGCCACGCCCTGGCTCGGCGCGGTCGACTCCTCCTCGACATAGAGGTGGCCGATTGCTGCGTAGGCTGTGGGCCGCGTGGATTCGCCGTCGACGCGCGGCACGATGAGCGCGGTCGTGGTCGCGAGCAGACCCATCGGTCTCGGCGCGCGGTCTGCGAGCAGCACCGGCGTGCCATCTCCTTCGCCCGGGTGCGCGTGCATGGGTCGTTCGAGATCGAACAGCATCGCGACTCCTGCGTCCTCGATCGCGCCTCGTGCATTCGCGCGATCGGCTCCGGGTGCACCGACAAGCACCGTCCCGCCTCGGATTGCGACCGACTGTCCGAAGCCAAGCCCAGGCTCCACGAACGGTGGTGCGAGCAGACGGGGCGGATCGACGGCCTCGAGATCGAACACCCAGACGGCACCTGCCTGCGTTGGCGCGCTTCCGCCCGCCGCGATGCCTCGCGGTTCGCCGACGACGAGTCGAGTTCCGTCGATCGCGAGCGCGCTTCCGAACCAGGCGAAGCGCGATGGCGCGGGTGAACGGATCGTCGCGAGGAATGAGAATGTGCGATCGGTAGGGGCGCGTGCGTAGAGGTGAACCGCACCCGCGCTGCGCAGTTCGGGCGAGGTGTCTTCGCCCGGAGCGCCGATCGCGAGGACCGTGGCGTCGCCGACAGAACCGATCGCGACGGCGCTTCCGAACCATGCACTCGTCGACGGGCGCGGGGCGACGATCATCTCCCGTTCCAGCCACGACACGCCCGTCGCGCCGCGTTCCTCGGTGACGAACACATGCACCGCGCCTGCGTCGAGGTCCGACGCGTGGTCCCTTCGCCGCGAGCCGATTGCGAGCAGCCCGCCGTCGGGCCCGATCGCGAGCGCGCATCCGAACTCCGCGGCCGCCTCGGGCGCCTCCGCCGCGAGCGTGGCGAGATGGGCGGCGGAAGGCCCGCGTCCGCTCGAGCCGAAGAGCTCGACCGCTCCGGCGAAGTCGATGACGCCCGAACCGTCCGGCAGCTCCGCGTGCGCCATGTCGGCCCCGACGGCGATGAGCGTCGACTGTCCGTCCGGCGCCGCACGAACGGCGAGACTCGTGCCGAAGTGATCGCCGACACGGTTCGATCGGAGGGTCGCGAGGAGCGTGGCGCGGAACCCCGGGCGTGCCGGCGCACCATCGTGCGGCGGGGAGGGGAACGCAGGGACGATCTCGAAGAGATCCACCGAGCACGGCGCGTCCCATGTGTCACCTGCGGCGGGCGAGCCCACGGCGAGGAGGCGACCGTCGGCCGCGACCGCCTCGCCGTAGCGCAGCGTGCCATCGTCGCGTGCCGTGAGGATCGCGTCCGGTGTGCGCGGTGCAGGGGGCGCTGCAGATGCGGGAGGAGCGAGCAGCGCGGCCGCAAGCATCAGCGGGCGCAACCGTATCGCCGTCTTCTCCCTGAGTGTCCGCGCGCTCGCGCCCGACGCTGCTGCAGCCGACTCCTTCGACGGATTCATCCGTGCGTTCATCTCTCTTCTCCCTCTGTGTGCGTGATGGATGCGATCGCGACGGGCGCCGCGGCCGAGGGGCGCAATCTAGCGGGCGCCGTCCATGCGTCCCGACTTTCTGCTTTTCCGCGGCGGCTGTTTTCACACGCCTTTTTCACGATCCGTACACTCCGCGCATGACCATCGCAGCACGAACCGGATCGTTCAGCTACTTCGACGGCTCCCAGGAACTCGAGGGCTATCTCGCGCTCCCGTCCGCTCCGGCGTCGGCGCCGAGGCCGGTGGTGCTCGTCGCGCACGCATGGGGTGGACAGGACGAGTTCGCGCGTTCGAAGGCGCACATGGTCGCCGACCTCGGGTACATCGGGTTCGCGATCGATGTCTACGGAAAGGGGCGCCGGGGCGACTCGCCCGAGGAGAACTCGAGGCTGATGACGCCGTGGGTCGAGGATCGCGGCGCACTGCGGACGCGCCTTCTCGCAGCCGTCGAGGCGGCGCGGACCATCGAGGGCGGCGCGCCCGATCGCCTCGGTGTGATCGGCTTCTGCTTCGGTGGACTCTGCGCCTTCGATCTCGCGCGCGCGAACGCGCCCGGCCTCAGGGTCTCGGTCGGATTCCACGCGCTCTTCATGCCGCCGAATCTCGGTGCGCAGCCGTCGATCAAGTCGAAGGTGCTCGCGCTGCACGGCTACGACGACCCGATGGCGACGCCCGAGTCGATGGTGGGATTCGCGAACGAGATGACCGCGGCGCACGCGGACTGGCAGGTCGTCGCCTATGGGGCCACGGGCCACGCGTTCACCAACCCGCATGCGCACGATCACGCCGGCGGCATGTTCTACCGCGAGGTGATCGCGGGCCGTGCGTTCGCATCGATGCGGAATCTGCTGGCGGAAGCGCTCTAGGCTCTTTGCGCGCAGGCGCGCAGCCGCGATACTGCGGGTCATGGTCGAGGTCCGGCTCATCGCCTCAGGTCTTGCGGTCGCTTGCGCGGCGGCGTTTCCGGGCGTCGCGTCGGCCGTCGACTTCGACCGCGAGGTGCGGCCCGTGCTCGCGGCGCGCTGCTATGCGTGTCACGGCCCCGACGCCGAGTCGCGCAAGGCGGGCTTGCGGCTTGACCACTTCGACGGCGCGACGGCGGTGCTGCGTACGGGGGTACGCGCGGTCGTTCCCGGCGATCCGGATGCGAGCGAGCTCCTTGCGCGCGTGTCGGCGCGTGATCCCGAGGACCGCATGCCGCCGGATGGCCATGAGCCGCTGACCGCCGAGGAGATCGCGGGTATCCGCGCGTGGATCGCGGGTGGCGCGGAGTACACGGCGCCGTGGGCGTTCCGCGCGGTCGCGGAGCCGACCGTTCCTTCGGTACGCGATGCGGTGTGGCCGCGTGGCGAGATCGATCGCTTCGTGCTGGCGTCGCGGGAGGCCGCGGGCGCGGGTGCGCCTGCGCGCGACGCGTCGCCCGAAGCGCTTCTCCGTCGCGCGTCGTTCGATCTCACGGGACTTCCGCCCTCCGAGGCGGAGGTGCGTGCGTTCACGGCCGATCCGAGCGATGCGGCGTTCGCGGCGTTCGTCGACCGCGCCCTCGCGAGCCCGCGCTTCGGCGAGCGGTGGGGGCGGCACTGGCTCGACCTCGCTCGCTACGCGGAGACGCTCGCACACGAGTTCGACTACGAGATTCCCGAGGCGTGGCGATACCGCGACTATGTGATCGACGCGTTCAACCGCGATCTTCCGCCCGCGCGTTTCGTCGCCGAGCAGATCGCGGGCGATCTGATCGAGCCGCGCGCCGCGCTCGGTGTGACGAATGCGGCGCCCATCGGAACGGCGTTCTGGTTCCTCGGACCCGCGACCCATGCACCCGTCGATGTGCGCGTCGACGAGGCCGACCGGATCGCGGGATCGATCGATGTCGCCGGACGCTCGCTCCTCGGTCTCACGCTCGCGTGCGCGCGCTGCCACGACCACAAGTTCGATCCGATTCCCGCGAGCGACTTCTACGCCTTCGCGGGCGCGTTGCGGAACACGCGGCGGGTCGAGGGATTCCTCGACACCGATCCCCGCGCCGCGCAACTCGCGGCCGATGCGAAGGCGGCGCTCGACGATGCAGCGCGTGCGATCGGGTCGACTCCGCAGGTGCGCGAAATCGCGGCGGATGCGCCCGCGGGAGCGGTCCGCATCGACGATGCATCGGACGGCGGTGCGGCGTGGGGGCGCTGTGGGCCGGCGTTCGCGGCTTCGGGCGCGCTCGTCGCGCTGGCCGCCGATGGATCGCTGCGCATCGCCGAGACGGGCACGATCGACAGCGCGCGACTCGATGTGCGGCTCGTCGGAAGCGCGAGGTCGCCGGCATTCGGCATCGAGAAGCGCTACCTGCATGTGCGCGTGCGCGGCGCGTCGAGCTGGGTACGCGTGCTCATCGACAACTACTGGCTCGACGCGTCGAACGGCCTGCTCTTCGAAGGCATGCGCCGACGACTCGCCGATGCGGATGCCGCGGCCGCGGCGCGCGATCCGCGCGATTGGGAGTGGCGGGTCGAGACCTACGACCTCGCGCGCTTCTCGGGCGAACGCGCGTACATCGAACTTGTCGACGATGGCGGCGGATGGATCGAAGTCGATGCGGTGCTCGCGTCGGACGACGCGCAGCCTCCCGCAGCCGATGCGTGGGATGTGGATGGAGCCGCATCGACCGTCGATCCGACCGCGCCGGCCGCCGATGCGGGGCGCGCCCGCGCCGTCGCCGCGCGGGATGCGCTGCGCGGCTGCACGCCGCCGGTGCGTGCGCTGATCGCCGAGGATTCGGGCGCGTTCGACGAGCCGCTGCATGTGCGCGGCTCGCCGCGGAACTATGGCGAGTTCGTGCCACGCGCGCAGCTCGCGATTCTCGGCGCGGAATCGTCGCCGGGCGCGGTCGATGGAAGCGGGCGGCTTGCGCTCGCCGAGGCGATCACCGATCCGGAGCGCCCGTTCCTCTGGCGGACGCTTGCGAACCGCGTGTGGCTCAAGCTCTTCGGGCGAGGCATCGTCGATACCCCCGACGACTTCGGCCAGCTCGGCGCATCTCCGTGGAGCGCGGAACTCCTCGATCATCTCGCTGCGAAGCTTGCGCGCGGCGCGACCTTCAAGTCGCTCATCCGCGAGGTGGTGCTCTCGCGCGCGTACCGCGCCATCGCCGATGGCGACGAACCGATTGCCGCGATGTGGACGCCGCTTGCCGTGCGCCGTCTCGACGCCGAGGCGATCCGCGACGCGATGCTCGCCGCGAGCGGGCGCATCGATCTCGCGGCCGGAGGCCCGAGCGTCCCCGCGCGCCTGACGCCGCACATGCAGGGTCGCGGGCGTCCGGGGGCGAGCGGCCCGGTCGACGGGGCGGGACGGCGCAGCGTGTACATCGCGGTGCGGCGCAACTTCCTCGATCCGTTCATGCAGGCGTTCGACCAGCCCGTGCCCGCGACGACCTGCGGAAAGCGCCACACCTCCAATGTGCCCGCGCAGGCGCTCGCGCTTCTCAACAGCGAGCTCGCGCACGAACTCGCGCGGCATTGGGGCGCGCGGCTCGCTGCGGAGCCCGACCGCGACGATGCATCGCGGGTCGCCTCGATGTGGTACGCCGCGTTCGGCCGTGCGCCGAGCGACGGCGAGTCTGCGGCTGCGCTTCTACTCGTCGGGGAGGAGCGTGCGGCAGCGGCGGACGCGTCCGGTGCGGATGCGGCCGCCTTCACTGCGCTCGCGCACGCGATCTTCGGCGCAAAGGAGTTCGTGTTCCTGCGATGAGCATTCATGCGCACCATCACTGCGGGCGATTCGCCGCGGCTCCGCTCTCGAGGCGCGAAGCGCTCCGCACGCTCGGCGGCGGCTTCGGCATGCTCGCGTTCGCGGGTCTCTCCGGCCGCCATGCCGCGGCGACGGGTGCCGCCGATTTGCTCGCCGCCGATGCGCTCGCCGCCGACGTGCTCGCCGATCGTGCGCTGCAAGCCACGCACCTTCCGGCGCGCGCGCGCAGCGTGATCTTCCTCTACATGGACGGCGGACCGTCGCAGGTCGATACCTTCGATCCGAAGCCGCGCCTCGTCGACCTGAACGGACAGCCGTTCCCGATGAAGACGGCGCCGACCCAGTTCAACAACAACGGCAGCACGCTCGCGTCGCCGTGGAAGTTCCGGCGGTACGGCGAGTCGGGGCTGCCCGTGAGCGACCTCTTTCCGCACATCGGCGGTGTCGCGGACGAACTGTGCGTGATCCGCTCGATGACAAGCGACTTCAGCGAGCACACGAACGCGAACTACCTGCTGCATACGGGCGCGGGCATTCCCGGCCGTCCGTCGATGGGTGCGTGGGCTTCGTACGGCCTCGGCGACGAGAACGCGAATCTGCCTGGCTTCATGGTGCTCGAGGGCGGGCTCGTGCCTCCGGGCGGACTCGATTGCTTCACGGCGGGATTCCTGCCCGCGCGACATCAGGGTTCCATCATGCGGCCGCAGGGCGAGGCGATCGCCGACGCGACGCCGCGCGAGGCATCCGACGCGCAGGAACGCAAGCGCCAGCTGATCGCGCGGCTCGACAGTGCGTTCGCGCACGAGACGGGCAGCGAAGCCGTCGAGAGCGCGATCCGCAACCACGAGCTCGCGTACCGCATGCAGGCGGCGATTCCCGAGCTCGCGTCGCTCGATGGCGAGAGCGAGGAGACGAAGGCGCTCTACGGGTTCGACGCGCCCGATCCGAACACGCGCATCTATGCGCGCGAGTGCTGCCTGGCGCGCCGGCTTGTCGAGCGCGGCGTGCGCTTCGTCGAGGTGACATGCCCTCGCACCATCGGCGACCGATGGGATCAGCACAACGATCTCAAGGCCGGGCACGAGGCCAACGCGCGCGCGGTCGACCAGCCCGTCGCGGCGCTCATCCGCGATCTCAAGCGGCGCGGACTGCTGGAGTCGACGCTCGTCGTGTGGGCCGCGGAGTTCGGACGCACGCCGTTCGCGCAGGGTGCGAACGGGCGCGATCACAATCCGTTCGGTTTCACCGTCTGGATGGCGGGCGGCGGCGCGCGCGCGGGTTCCGTCGTCGGCGCGACCGACGAGTTCGGCTATCGCGCCGTCGAGAGTCCGTACCGCATCCATGATCTGCACGCGACGATGCTGCATCTCATGGGCGTCGACCATCGACGCCTGACCTTCCGCTTCGGCGGACGCGACATGCGCCTGACCGATGTCCACGGGGAGCTGATCGACGGCGCGATCGCGTGATAACGGCGGACCTTCATCTGCGACCGGCTGG
>JBEAQW010000255.1:0-4790 GCA_041163725.1 Planctomycetota bacterium | reverse complement strand
GACGGGTACACCGGCGGCACATGGATCTCGCCCACGCGCGATGCCGTCGTTGCGATGAAGGTGCGGCGTGGCGCGCGTCATCCCGTGCACCTCGTCGAGGCTGCACCCGGGGATCGTCTCGAGCCGAAGCTGAGGACGCTCGACTACACCAAGCCAGGCGACGAGATCGATCTCGCGGTGCCGCGGCTGTTCAGGATCGAGCGCGCTCCCGGCCCGGGCGCCCCGACGGTGCGCGAAGTCGCCGTCGACACGGCGCTCGTCCCGCATCCATGGTCGCTCGACCGCGCGCGCTTCCTTTCGGACGGGCGCGAACTGGCGTTCCTGTACAACCAGCGAGGACATCAGGTCGTGCGCGTCGTCGCGCTCGAGCTCGCGACGGGAGCGATGCGGACGGTGGCCGAGGAGTCGTTCCCGACCTTCGTCGACTACACGAACAAGGTCTGGATGCACTGGCTCGACGAGACCGGTGAACTGCTCTGGATGACCGAGCGCGACGGATGGAACCACATCGTGCTGATCGATGTCGCGACCGGCACCGTGAAGCGGAAGGTGACGGAGGGTTCCTGGAATGTCCGGCGCGTCGAGCATGTGGACGAGGACGCGCGCACGATCGACATCGCGCTGATGGGGCGGGACCGGACGCAGGATCCGTATCACCTGCACTTCGCGCGGGTGTCGATCGACACGGGAGCGTTCGTCGCGCTGACTTCGGGCAACGGCACCTGCCGGGTCGAGTTCTCGCCCGATCGGAGCGCGCTGCTCTGCGTGCGCGCGCGCGCGGACCTGCCGCCGGTGCACGAGCTGCGCCGTGCATCGGACGGAGCGGTGGTCGCCGAACTCGGGGCGGGGGATGCGCGTGCGATGCGCGCGGCCGGATGGCGTCCACCCGAGCCGTTCGTCGCGAAGGGCCGCGACGGCGAGACTGCGATCTGGGGACTCGTCTATCGCCCGACGGACTTCGACCCTGCGCGGAAGTACCCCGTCATCGAGAACATCTATGCCGGCCCTCACGGACAGCATGTGCCGAAGTGGTTCGACCTCCGCAACCGTTCGCGCGAGTACGCGGAACTCGGGGCGATCGTGGTCCAGATCGACGGGATGGGAACGAACTGGCGAGGCAAGGCGTTCCACGATGTGTGCTGGAAGAACCTCAAGGATGCGGGCTTTCCCGACCGCATCGCATGGATCCGAGCGCTCGCGGAGCGCGACGCGTCGCTCGACCTCTCGCGCGTGTCGATCTTCGGCGGCAGTGCCGGCGGCCAGAACGCGATGCGCGCGGTGCTCGACCACGCGGACTTCTACAAGGCGGCCGTCGCCGACTGTGGGTGCCACGACAACCGGATGGACAAGATCTGGTGGAACGAGCAGTGGATGGGCTGGCCGGTCGACGCGAGCTACGCGGGCAGTTCGAACATGGAGGACGCGGCGCGCCTCGGTGGCCGGCTGATGCTCGTGGTCGGCGCGCTCGACAACAATGTCGACCCGTCGAGCACGATGCAGGTGGTGCAGAAGTTGATCGACGCGGGGAAGGACTTCGAACTGCTCGTGGTTCCGAACGGCGGCCATGGCGTCGCGGAAAGCGAGTACGGCAACCTCCGCCGCGCCCGCTTCCTCTTCCCCTGACCGGTGCACGGCACGTGCCGTGCTGTGCCAGGCACCGACTGGCACGTGCCGTGCACCGTTGCCGAATGCCGCGTCCACGCCCAACGAGCGCCGCTCCATGCGGTTGTGCGTGCGTCCGTCCGTTTCCACGGGTGCCTGGCACGTGCCGTGCTGTGCCAGGCACTGACAGGCACGTGCCGTGCACCGTTTGGAGTAGGCTGCGGGCATGCGTGACGCGACCCACCTCCCGCGAGCCCTCCTCCGCAACCTCGCCGCACTCGCCGCCGCCGCCGCGATCCTCGTCCCCGCGAGCCGCGCGGCACATGCCGCACCTCCCGCACGCCGGCCCAACATCATCTACATCATGTCCGACGACCACTGCACGCAGGCCATCTCCTGCTACGGCGCGTCGGCCGCTCCCGAACTCATCCGGACCCCGGGCATCGATCGCATCGCCCGCGAGGGGATCCGCTTCGACCGTGCCAGCGTCACGAACGCGATCTGCGGTCCCTCGCGCGCGGTGATGCTCACCGGCAAGCACAGCCACATCAACGGCTTCGCCACCAACGATCAGAAGTTCGATGGCGCCCAGCAGACCTTCCCCAAGCTCCTTCAGGGCGCCGGCTACCGCACCGAGGTGGTCGGCAAGTGGCACCTCGCCAGCCAGCCGACCGGCTTCGACCACTGGGACATCCTCGTCGGACAGGGCGACTACTGGGATCCGACCTTCATCGTCGACGGCGAGCGGACGAAGCGGCAGGGCCACACCACCGACATCATCCATGCCCTCGCGATCGACCGGCTCGGCGAGCTCGCGAAGGGTGCCGGGAACGGCCAGCCCTTCGCGCTCCTCGTCCATCACAAGGCGCCGCACCGGAACTGGATGCCGCTGCCCCGGCACTACCCGCTCTTCAAGGGCGTCGAGATCCCCGAGCCGGCCACGCTCTTCGACGACTACGCGGGCCGGTCGGTCGCGAGCACGCTTCAGACCATGACGATCGCGCGCCATCTTTCCTGGGACTACGACCTCAAGGTCGACGGCCGGCTCATGCAGCCGGACGGCAAGCTCCCCCAGCTCGACCAGTGGATGGCGAACGAACTCGCGCGTATCCCAGAGCCGATCCGCGACTCGATCCGCGCCACCTACCGGGCCGAGAACGAGGCGCTCGCCGCCGAGTACCGCTCCTGGGACGACCGCACGCTGACCTCCTGGAAGTTCCAGCGCTACGCAAAGGACTACCTCCGTACCGCGCAGGGCGTCGACGACTCCGTCGGCGGCATCCTCGCCGAGCTCGACCGCCTCGGCCTCGCCGACGACACGATCGTCGTCTACACGAGCGACCAGGGCTGGTACATCGGCGAGCACGGCTGGTACGACAAGCGCTGGATGTACGAGGAGAGCTTCCGCACGCCGCTGGTCGTCCGCTGGCCGGGCGTCGTCCCCGCGGGGGCGGTTTCCGATGCGCTCGTCCAGAACCTCGACTTCGCCGAGACCTTCCTCGAGGCGGCGGGTGTCGCCGTTCCGCCCGATATGCAGGGGAAGAGCCTCGTCCCGCTGCTCCGTTCGGGCGGCGCGACCGACAAGCCCTTCCGCGAGGCCGTCTACTTCCGCTTCGAGGAATCGAAGGGCGCCCACACGGTCCCGCGCCACGAGGGCGTCGCGACCACGACCCACAAGCTCATCCGCTTCCTCGACCTGAAGGACGACGCGGGGCAGCCGATCCTCGAGCTCTACGACCTCGCCTCCGACCCCGACGAGATGCGCAGCCTCGCGGGTCGGCCCGAGCATGCGGAACTCCAGGCCGCGATGCTCGCACGGCTCGAGTCGCTGCGCACCCAGTACGCCGCTCCCTGAGAATCGTCCGGACTCGCTCTTGACGGGCGAGCCGCCGCGCCTACCCTGCGGCCTGCACTCCGGTGGAGAAGCCGCGAACGGATGGAAAGGCACGCGCAAGGCCGCGCGTGCGCCGCGTCGTGTCGTTGGAGTGCGATGCAGGGAGGCAACATGGCGGATTCCGATGTGGTGGAGCGGATGGGTGTGGTGGGTCGCGTGGCGCGCTGGATCTCGACGCCGGGATCGGGTGTGTTCCTGCTCGGCGCGACGCTCGCGTTCGCGGTGCTCGGCGCAAGCGATCAGGTCGGTCGCGCGGTGCGCACGATGAAGCAGGACAATGTGATCCGCGTGAAGGGCGTCGCGGAGCTCGACATCGCCGCCGACCGCGCCTCGTGGTCCGGCACCGTCCGTGCGCGCGCCGCGACGCTGCCCGACGCCTACGCGAAGCTCGAGGAGTCGATGAAGGCGCTGCGCCAGTTCGTCGTCTCGAAGGGCATCTCCGACGACATCATCACGGTCGCGCGCGTCGACATCTCGAAGGAGTACCGCCGCGACGACAAGGGGAACATGACCAACGAGATCGAGGCCTACCGGCTCTCGCAGAACCTCGGCTTCGTGTCGTCGAATGTGCTCGTGACCCGCGACATCGCCAACCAGTCGACCGCGCTCATCAAGGACGGGCATGAGATCGAGAGCTCGTGGCCGACCTTCAAGGTCAGCACGCTCGAGCAGACGAAGCTCGACCTGCTCGAGAAGGCGACCGCGAACGCATACGAGCGCGCGCAGACCCTCGCGCGCGGATCGTCGACCGCGGTCGGCCGCCTCGTCAGCGCGTCGCAGGGCGTCTACCAGATCGTCTCGCGCGGCTCGACGAGCTCGAGCGACTACGGCGAGTACGACACGAGCGCGATCGACAAGACCGCGCGCGTCGTCGTCACGCTCGAGTACGAGGTGCAGTAGCCGCCGCGCCGGTCACATGCCCCATCGCGCGAGCACCGGCGCGAGGTCGGCCGCATTCGCCGCGCCGTCGAGGTTGAAGCCCTCGGCGGCGCGGTCGCGCATCGCGGCTACGCAGGAAGTCGACGGCGGCGCGGAAGCCGACGGCGCAGCGATCGCATCCCGCATTCGGCCGCGCACGACCGGCAACTTCGGATTCGCGGACGCATTCTCGTCCGTGATGAACCCACCCGCAGCGTTTGGTTCTCTACATTGCCCCTGTGGATCCGTCGCAACTGCTCATCGAAATCCTTGGAGGCGTACTGGTCGGGCTCAGCCTCGGCCTCGTCGGCGCGGGCGGGGCGATCTTCTCCGTGCCCATCTTCGCGATGCTCCTCGGGCATCCCACGCAGACGGC
>JBEAQW010000254.1:0-2942 GCA_041163725.1 Planctomycetota bacterium | reverse complement strand
CTTCGCGACGACGATCTCGCACCCTCCGTCCGCATCGCACGCGAGCGTGACACCCGCACCCGCGAGCATCGCGCCGACCGCGGCTGGATCGAGCGAGAGCAGACCGGTATCGACGAGGGCGATGCCGCGCGCGTCCACCGCACCCGCGGCAGCCAGCTCCCCTTCGCCCGGCTTCTGCAGGAACGCATGCACGCGGTCGTCCTCGCCCTCGCGCGCGGCGACATACACGCCGTGCCGCACCGCGCGCTCGACGCCCGCGCGCTGCGCGACGCCGATCACGCCATCGCCATCGAGCCTCACCGGATCGCGGGCGATACCGATCAGCGCATCGCCCGCGGCGACGAGCACCTCGCCGCCCGCGCGCGGCTCGAGCGTCGCGAGGTCGTCGACCAGCGCATCGAGCAGCGCGCCGCACCTTCCGCCCGCGCCCGGCATCGGCAGCGTCGCGAAGAGCTTCCCCTCGGCCGCGTACATCGGCAGCCGCCGCGAATCGCCGCCCGAGTGGAGCATCACCACACGCACACCACCGAAGAGCTCCGCGATCGAAGCCGCCTTCTTCCGTCGCGCAAGCTGCTGCGCCACGCGCACGAGCGCGAGCACCGTCGCGGCGCCCGAGCCGATGCGCGCATCGCACGCATCGGGCGACACCACGATCCCGGCCACCGAAGACAGCGGTCCATGCTCCGCGCGCGGCGCCACCTGCGAGGCGTAGGCGCGCGCCTGCCTGCGGTTCGCCGCAGTGATGACCAGCCAGTCGATCCGCCCGGACATGCGCGCACAGTACGGGTTCCCCCGCATGTCGAGTGGCCTTCGGCTACCCTTTGCGAATGAAGTTGTTCGCCCAGGCCATCGATCTGAAGGATGACCCCGTTCGGATCGAGGAGTACATCCGCCACCACCGCTCGGTCTGGCCCGAGGTCACCGACGGCCTGCGCGCGATCGGTATCCGCGCCATGCGCATCTTCCGCGGCGGAACGCGCCTCTTCATGATCATCGAGACCGACGACGGCTTCGATCCAGCGCGCGACTACCAGGCGTACGCGCGCGATCCGCGCACGCGCGAATGGGACGAGCTCATGCGCACCTTCCAGCAGCCCGCGCCGGGCGCCCGTCCGGGCGACTGGTGGACGCCGCTCGAGGAGATCTTCGACCTCGGCTGGTTCGCCCCCAACCGCGCGGGTGCGGCGACCGACGGAGGTGCCGCATGAAGATCGGCGCCACGCTCGAGTTCCACGGCGCCGCCGGCGAGGTCACGGGAAGCTGCACGCTGCTCCGCACCGCGAAGGCGCACATCCTGGTCGACTTCGGCATGTTCCAGGGTTCGCCCGCCGACGAGGCGCGCAACGCCGTGGCGCCCTCGATCGACTTCACGAAGCTCGATGCGATCGTCATCACGCACGCGCACATCGACCACTGCGGCCGCCTCGCGATGGCGACCGACCTCGGCTTCCGTGGGAAGATCTACTGCACGACCGCGACGCACGAACTCCTCGGCAAGGTGCTGCGCTCGAGCGCGCGCCTGCAGCGGGCCCGCTTCTACGAGCGCGCGAGCGGCTCGGCGCCGTGGGCGCGCGCCCTCATGCCGGGCGAAGAGGCCGGTCCCGCGCCCGAGTTCCCGACCGCGCACCGTCTCTTCGACATGCCCGAGGTCCGCGACACGATGGAGCGCGTCGAGGGTGTTCCGCTCGGCCGCGAGGTGAAGATCGCGCCGCTTGTCGCGCTCACCTTCCGCAACGCCGGCCACATCCCGGGCGCCGCATGCGCCGAGCTCTCGATCGGCGTGGGCACCGAACGCCGCACGCTGCTCTTCTCGGGCGATCTCGGTCCGGCGCAGTCCGCGCTCCTCGCAACACCCGAGCGGCCGGCGCGCGCCGATGTGGTGGTGATCGAATCGACGAACGGCGAACGCCGCCGCGAGCCGGGCTACGACCCCGACACGCGGCTCGCCGAGATCGTCGGCCGCGCGGCCGACCGCAAGGAGAAGGTCATCATGCCGAGCTTCGCGCTCGGCCGGGCGCAGCTCCTCGTGCACCGGCTCGCGCGGTTGCATGGCCGCGACCTCCTGCGCGGACTCAATGTCTATGTCGACAGCCCGATGGCCGTGCACGGCATCGAATGCCTGTACCGCCATCCCGAGTACCTCGCGCCCGACCTCCGCGATGCGGTGCGGGCGGGCGGTGCGCCGCTCTGGTTCCCCGAGCTGCACTATGTGCTCTCGAAGCGCGAGTCGATGGCGATCGACCGCATGGTGCACGGCGGGATCATCCTCGCCGGCAGCGGCTTCATGGACGCGGGTCCGGTGCTGCGACATGTCGAGGAGTCGATCGATCGCGAGGACTGCACGATCGTCCTGTCGGGCTACCAGCCCGAGGGCGGATTCGCGTGGAAGCTGCAGCGCGGCGCCGACCGCGCGCAGATCAACGGGAAGGTGATTCCCGTGCGCGCGCAGACGGTGCGGCTCGAGGGCCTGTCGGGTCACGCCGATCAGGACGACCTCCTCGCGTGGCTCGGCGGCTTCGGCGAGAAGCCCTCGCGCATCCTGATCAACCACGGCATCGACTCGGCGCGCACCACGCTCGCCGCCCGCATCGGAAGCGAACTCGGGATCGAGTGCGCGCTGCCGTCGCGCGAGACAGCCATCGAGATCTAGGGAGTCTCCGGACCCGCGCACATGCCCGATCCCACCTTCACACTGCCAACGGTTCCCGCACGGGTGCGCAGGGTCCTGCTCTTCGTCGCGCTGCGCAGCGAGGCCGAGCCGATCGCGCGGGTGCTCGGAGCAGACGGCGGCTCGGCGCGCGTGGGAGATGCCGTCGTCGAGTTCGTCGTGCCCGGAGTCGATCCCACGCTCGGCATCGATCGCATCGGCCCGATCCCCGCGGCGACCATCCTCACCCGGGCGATCGCCAGGGGCAGACCGGACCTCGTGCTCAACATGGGCA